>JAGQVF010000080.1:11005-40124 GCA_020438135.1 Bacteroidales bacterium
TACCAACTGGGTTTTGGTATCAACAGGACCAATAACTTTAATAACCGGATACTGATTGAAGGCTACAACGGAACAAATTCGATCAATGATACATGGATCGATAATGCTAACGGGATTTATTTTGGAGATATCGAAACAGATAGCTATGGGTACTATGCTTATGATCTTAATCCGGCCTGGTGGACCTATTTGCTGGATACAATACCAGGAACGGTTGATCAGTATTACGGACCTGTTTTAAATGCACCTGGTCAGGAAATTCTGCAAAGGGAAGAATCAACTACCTGGGGATCAATGAATGAGTTTCTTTTTTCATTCGGTGGTAATTTCGGTGACAGGCTTTACCTGGGAGGTACCTTTGGTTTTCCGATGATCCGTTATTTCAGGGAAACAAGATATAGCGAGATCGACGAAAACAATGTTCTTAATGATTTTAATAGTTTACAATTATTTGAAAGACTTCAAACAAGGGCAAGCGGATTTAATATGAAATTTGGGATGATTGTGCGGGCTACGGATTGGCTCAGGATTGGAGGAGCCATACATTCACCCACCTGGTATAGCAATATGCAGGATGAATGGTATAGTGAATTATCCAGTAGTTTCGATAACGGTGATCGTTATAGCGAACGGTCACCGGTTGGTTATTATGATTACAAACTTGAAACCCCCTGGAGAGCAATGGGTAGTTTGGGTTTCATAATTGCCAAAACAGCATTGCTTGATTTGGATTATGAATTTGTGGATTATGCCTCGTCAAGGTTACGCGGGAGCGATTATGGATTTAACGATGAAAACCGGGTGATCAGGGATAATTATAGTGAGACCCACAACTTTAGAGCTGGAGCTGAATACAGAATTGGTCACTTTGCCCTGAGGGGAGGAGGAGGATATTCGGCAAGTCCGTTTAAGAATGATTTGAACGATGGAGAAAAAATCTATTATTCGGGAGGTTTCGGTTACCGCGATAAGGACTTTTTTGTTGATTTCGCATGGGTAAGGTCGCAAATGAATCAAAACTACTACCTCTATGGTTCTGAAAATGTATCCGTTGAACCTGCAGATAACAAGTTTGTTACCAATAACTTCATGGTTACTTTTGGTGTAAGGTATTAAGCCGGTAAATGATTAAATATTCGGGGTACTAGCGATTTTCAACACGGTTAACACCTGCTTTGGCTTTTTGGTTTATGCTGTTGCGATATTCTTTATTTTCCATCGACTGCGCTTCGTTGTAATACCGTAACGCCAGATCAAATTTTTGCTGGTTTTCATAAATGTTACCGAGTTTGAGGGCTGCATTTGCCGCATAATAATATTCTGATTCAGAACCCAGTTCTATGGTGCGTTTGTAATACCGGACAGCATCGTCAGGTCTTTCCCATGCATCATAAATTCGTCCGAGCCGGTAGGTGTATTCCAATGTATCCCTGTCATTTGTTAGAAAATTTTCCCTTGTGTTAACAGTGAGTTCTTTCATTGCCTGTTCGTAATAACCACCATCAAATAACAGGCGTGCCCTGAGTAAATGAAAATTAGGCAGAATGCCATTTTCGGCTTCCCGTTCAGCTTGTTTATCAGCATCAACTATATCATTTCCATATTCCTTAACCTTGGCGATATATTCTTTATATTTTTCAGATTCACCATGTACGAAATAATGCCAGGCAATTTTCTGGTAGGCATCTTTGATATAGTTTACACCATTAAAATTGATCACATATTTAAACAGATATTTATAGGCATCATCGTCGAGGCGATGAAGTTTAGCCAATCCGGCAAGGTAATCAAGGTAATAAAATGGATAATAGTTGGGTCCCTGCGGACGGTTCAACAAAATATCAATAGCTTTATCATTCATTCCATTGGCCATATAAATCCTTGCAATTCCGTATGCTGCCAAAGGATTTGAATTACTGATGCCATCTTTTTCAATCAAAGCGAGATATTCCATCGTTTTATCCTTATCCGACATCAGGTTCATCTGGATAAAACTCAGGTAAAAAAGGCATTCGGCTTTGTAGTGGCTGTATTCTTCATTGTTCAGGGCTGCATGGAGAACTTTTAAAATCTCATTTACACCTTGTTCTACGGTTCCTTCTATCCCAACCATTCTTTTAGCCCAACCGTAATTGTCAGGAATGGTTCCAATCATCGTATGCAATAATCCCAGGTTAACAAGGTTGGGAAGAAAGTCAGGAAATTCTTCCTGATTTTTTTCGAGCATCCGGTAGGCCCTGTTTATTTCAAAAGTTGCAGTAAAATATTCTTTGAATTTTGTTCGGGCTACTGCCCACTGAAGATTTGCCTGGGCCAGGCAATACCGGTAATAGGGAGATGATTCATCCCCATCTTCAAGACGATCTAAAAGGTTATCTTTTTTGCCGTCAAGAATATCAAACTCATCTTCATTTTCTCCGATGAAAGCCGTTAAAAAGTAAATGTAGTTTTGAAGAAGATAGGGAATGTTATTTTCCGGATGCATGTTTTTTTCTTTGTCGATCAGTTTTTGTCCTGCATCAAATTTCAGACTGATGATCTCAGCATAAGCTGTTCTGCAGTTTTGATTAAAATCATACACATACTGTCCGGAAATTCCGGAAGTAAAAACCACACATATAAAACCAATCACAAATTTGATCATTATCTCCGGGTTTAAGTGAATAAAAATAAAAAAAGGGGATTGAAAAACAAACCCCTTTTTCTACGGTGAATATTATTTTTAGTTTTGTTCGTTCACGATCTCTGCAATTTTATCATCAACCAGTATTCGGCCACAATATTCGCAAACGATTATTTTTTTATGCATCCTGATGTCGAGCTGATGCTGGGGCGGAATTTTATTAAAACAACCACCACAGGCGTCTCTCTCAATCTGAACAACCGCCAAACCGTTTCTTGCATTTGTGCGGATCCGCTGATAAGCAGTCAGTAACCTGTCTTCGATATATTTTTGGTTGTCCTTTGAGTTTGCAACCAGGTCATCTTCTTCTTTTTCCGTTTCAGCAACAATATCTTTCAACTCACCTTTTTTCAGTTCCAGCTCTTTGGTCGTTTCTTTAAGCTCTTCCTTGGATTTTTCGATCTCTTCAGAAATCAGTTCGAGTTTTTCATTAAACTCCTTGATCCGTTTTTCACTCAACTGAATTTCAAGGGTTTGGAATTCGATCTCTTTTGACAGGGAGTCGTATTCACGATTGTTACGAACATTCTCTTGTTGTTTTTCATATTTTTTGATCATCGTCTCACTTTCCTTGATAGCATTTTGCCTGTCGGTAATTTGCTTTTTGAGTGAGTCAACTTCATCCTTGTAGTTCGTAATACGGGTTTCGAGTCCCGCGATCTCATCTTCGAGATCCTGCACTTCCAGAGGTAATTCCCCTCTTACAATGCGGATTTTATCTATTTGTGAATCGATTTGCTGCAATTGATATAATGCGATCAATCGTTTTTCAATGGTAATATCCTCCTGGGTTGATTCTTTTGGCTTTTCGGTGGTTTGTATTGCCTCAGGATCTTTCGCTTTTTTTGCCATAAATCATTAACTTATAAGTAATTAACTGCGTTTGTATTTGTCTCCGAAATAAGGACTGCAAAAGTAGGAAATTTTTGGATTAAAACGCTATGAATTAATTCTTTTGTGAATTGTTCACTTTCGTAATGGCCTATGTCTGCAATCACCATTTTTTCTTCGGATTCAAAGAAATCATGATATTTTATATCGCCCGTCAGAAAAATGTCCGCTTCGGCCTGTTTGGCTTTGCCTATCAGGAAACTACCAGCCCCACCGCACACTGCCACTTTTGTAACCATCCGGTTGATATCACCCGAATAACGTATGCACCCGGTTTTTGTTATATCCTTAACCTTGTTCAGAAATGATTCAGCTGGTTCGGGTTCTTTAAGGAAACCGATCATTCCGGCTCCTGTTTTCCCGAATTCATTACCGAGCGGATAAATATCATAAGCAACTTCTTCATAGGGATGTGCATCAATCATTGCCCGGATGATTTTATTTTCATGGTAAACCGGGTAAATGGTTTCGATTCGGATCTCCTTTTCAAAATGAAGTTTCTCTTTTTCACCTACGTACGGATTTGTATTTGATGAGCCCCTGAATGACCCTTCACCTGTTATGTTATAGCTACAGCTATCGTAATCACCGATATGACCGGCCCCGGCATCGAACATAGCCTCCCTTACTTTTGTGGCATCATCAACAGGACAGAAAACAACCAACTTGCGCAGCAGATCTTTTTTGGGGTCGAGGATGCGTGTATCTTTAATCCCCAGTTTTTTACAAAGGATTGCATTAACACCAGTATCCACATTGTCGAGATTGGTATGGATGGCATAAATAGCGATGTCGTTTTTAATGGCTGTCTCAACCATCCTTTCCACAGCATTTTTTCCGGTCAGGCCCTTAATTCCTTTAAATATTAACGGATGATGTGCAATAATGAGCCCAGCTTTTTTGTCGTTTGCTTCTTCAAGTACCTTTTCAGTTACATCCAGGGTAATAATAGCTTTTTCGATGTTTCGTTTCAGATCGCCAACCAGTAAACCTGAATTGTCATATGCTTCCTGTAGATAGCCTGGGGCGAGTTCTTCAAGAGGATGGATAAGTTCCTGTATCTTCATAGTGGATTTTTGTTTTCAAAATTATTCATTTTTTCCGGCACGCCATTCTACAAACATTTTTCTCCATTTACCGTGTTATTCCAAACAATTTGTAATTTTACATGCAGATTATGGTGAAAGTACTATTGTGGCCTTTCAGCCTGCTTTATGGTGTGGTCACATTTATCAGAAACAAATTTTTCGATTGGGGTATTCTGCCCGTCCACTCCATTGATATTCCCGTGATTTCGGTGGGTAATCTGAACACCGGAGGCACCGGTAAAACGCCTCATGTGGAGTATCTGATCCGATTGTTGAAACAGGATTACACAGTTGCTGTTCTGAGCCGCGGATACAAAAGAAGCACCTCAGGTTTTGTATTGGCAGATAAAAACGCCACTGCAGGCAGTCTCGGAGATGAACCATTTCAGTATTTTACCAAGTTTAACGACATACAGGTTGCTGTTGATGAAAAACGTGTGAGAGGTATTAAAAAACTGCTGGATGTCGATAATCCACCGGAAGTTATTTTACTCGATGATGCATTTCAGCACCGCTATGTTAAACCCGGATTTTCAGTTCTGTTGACTGATTTTTATAATCTGTATCCAAACGATCTTGTTTTGCCGGCAGGTTCTCTTCGTGAATTTAAATCCGGAGCCAAACGAGCCGATCTTATCATGGTCACAAAATCTCCTAAAGTACTTTCACCCTTTACTTACAGGAGGATTAACGGTTTGATCAAACCTGCACCACATCAGCAATTGATGTTTTCATACCTGAGACATGGTAAATTGCGTGCATTTCCGGATCATTCCTTTTCACCCATGAAAAAGAGCCAGTATTCAGAGATATTGCTCGTAGCCGGAATAGCCAATCCATATCCCCTTGAGGCACATTTGCGGGATAAAGCCAACCGCGTAACTACCCTGAAATTTAAGGATCACCACGATTTTACACCTGCTGATGTCGAAAAGATTATAGAAACTTTTGACGGTATTTTCGTTAAAAACAAGGTGATTGTTACTACTGAAAAAGATATGGTCCGTTTCCGTAAAAAGGAAATTTTCAGTTTGATAAAGGATTTGCCGATCTGTTATATTCCGGTTGAAATCAAAATTCATAGTACATTCGCGGCAAAATTCGAACAGCAAATATTGAAATATGTTGGAGAAAATTAATGAAACGGTTGGCTATATTCAAGGCAGGATCCAGGAAACACCAGAAGTAGGTATCGTACTGGGAACAGGCCTGGGGGGGTTAACCAAAGAAATTGAAGAAACTGCGAGCCTGGCTTATACTGAAATCCCCAACTTTCCGGTTTCAACGGTAAAAGGGCACGAAGGTCGTTTGATCTTTGGTAAACTTGGAGGTAAAAGTGTGGTTGCTATGCAGGGAAGGTTTCATTTTTATGAAGGTTACTCCATGCAGGAATTGTCGTTCCCCATTCGGGTGATGAAATTTTTGGGGATCAAACTGCTGATCTTATCCAATGCATCGGGTGGTATCAATCCCGATTTTGAAATTGGTGACCTGATGGTGATCACCGATCATATCAATCTGATGGGGACCAATCCGCTGGTTGGGAAGAATGATACAGGTCTTGGCCCCCGGTTTCCGGATATGAGTGATGTTTATGATAAAAAGGTGATCAGGGAATTTACGAAAATTGCCAGGCATCACAACATTCATTTTCAATCGGGAGTATATGCAGCTGTTAGCGGACCAACATTCGAAACACCTGCAGAATATCGCTATATCAGGGTTATCGGGGCAGATGCCGTGGGTATGTCAACAGTTCCGGAGGCAATTGTTGCCCGCCACATGAGCTTGCCTGTTTTTGCCGTTTCTGTTATTTCTGACCTTGGGGTTGAAGGGAAAATAGTTGAAATTACACATGATGACGTAATTGACGCAGCCAGTATGGTTGAACCTAAATTAACCCTGATATTGAAAGAATTAATGGAAAAAAACCGTTTTTAAAGGTTTTCCTTTTTTCCCTTTATTTTCCTGAAGAAAAATATCCTTATCTAATATTGGGAAGCACTTTCTCAATAAAAAATTCCAGTATGTGATTCAATGAAAAACAGGAGTTAATTTTCCCTTAATAAATTTCTCAAAAAAATATTTGAATAGTCATTAATAATTCTGTTATTTCAGGCGCTTTAAGATGCTCTAAAATACCCTTAGTTATTTAATTAACAGTAGTTTGGCACACCTTGTAAAAAGCAGGTAAATTCCTGAAATACTTATTAAGAAATTGTTAATAAATCGGTGGATGAATTCTTATTATTTTTTGTGTCAGCTACATAACATTTTTTCAACAGCAACTTGTTTAAAATTACGTTTGGACGGAGGGTTCAACCTATAGTATCTTCGCTGAACGTAAAATCAGGGTATTTGCGTTTCCAATTTACATTAAATCAATAATTTAAAGTTTCAAACACACACTATAACGTTATGAAGGAGAATCTTTTTGCAGATGTACAGGAGCAGCAGGAGCTAAAACAGGGGGGGCAATACGATCAGCTGCTTAAAAACCGTCAGCGTCCGGAATTACCAGATGATGAAAATCAATCTGTAACTTCAGTCGGTGAATCAAACATTCAGGACCAGGTAGCTGAAAAAGCGCAACCCCAAAAACTGGAACCTGAGTATGTCAGGCAAAAAGCTACCGAATATTTTAAAGGTGATGAATTGGCAGCCAATGTCTGGATCAACAAATATGCACTGAAAGACAGTCAGGGAAATATTTATGAATCCACACCCGACGAGATGCATTGGCGGCTTGCGCGCGAAATTGCTCGTATCGAAAAAAAATATCCGAATCCACTTACTGAAAGTGATGTTTATATTCTGCTGAAAAATTTTAAATATATCATTCCTCAGGGTGGTCCGATGGCGGGAATCGGAAACGATTTTCAGATTTCATCTCTTTCAAACTGTTTTGTGATTGGAAACAAAGGAAATTCAGATTCTTACGGCGGTATCATGAAGATTGATCAGGAGCAGGTTCAACTGATGAAAAGACGGGGAGGAGTAGGTCATGACCTCAGTCACATCAGGCCTGAAGGAAGCCCGGTTAAGAACAGTGCACTCACCAGTACAGGTATCGTTCCGTTTATGGAGCGTTACTCAAATTCGACCCGCGAAGTGGCCCAGGATGGTCGGCGTGGTGCGCTCATGTTAACCATTTCAATCAAACATCCTGATGCAGAAAATTTCGTCGACGCCAAGATGGCAAAAGGAAAAGTTACAGGCGCCAATGTATCGGTAAAAATTGATGATGAGTTTATGCGTGCCGTTCGCGATGGTGTGCCTTATGTTCAGCAATACCCCATCGATTCGGATAATCCTGTTTACACCAAAGAGATTGATGCCCGCCATTTATGGAAAAAGATTATCCACAATGCATGGGCATCAGCCGAACCCGGTGTGCTATTCTGGGATACAGTTTCGAGAGAGGCAGTTCCCGATTGTTATGCCGATCTTGGTTTTAAAACTGTTTCAACAAATCCATGTGGCGAAATCCCATTGTGTCCTTACGACAGTTGCCGGTTACTTGCCCTGAATCTCTACAGTTATGTTGAAAATCCTTTTACCGAAAAGGCCAGTTTTAATTCCGATCTGTTCAGCCAGCATGTTCACTATGCCCAAAGGATCATGGATGATATCATTGATCTTGAAGTTGAAAAAATCGATGCTATCCTTGAAAAAGTCAATGCTGATCCTGAAGATGTTGAAATTAAAAGCATCGAGCGAAATCTTTGGATGAATATCCGTGAAAAAACATTGCAGGGCAGAAGAACCGGTATCGGCATCACTGCTGAAGGGGATATGCTTGCAGCCCTGGGCTCAAGGTACGGAACACAGGAAGCAACTGATTTTTCGGCAGAGGTTCATAAACTGCTCGCCATTGAAGCGTATCGTTCATCCGTCGATATGGCTGAAGAGAGAGGTAAATTCCCGGTTTTCGATATCGAAAAAGAAAAAGATAATCCCTTTATAAACAGAATTAAGGATACAGCCCCTAAGATTTATGAAAAAATGAAAAGGGTTGGGCGTCGTAACATCGCTTTGCTCACCATCGCTCCAACAGGTAGCGTGAGCATTTGCACACAAACCACCTCAGGCATCGAACCTGCCTATATGGTTTCCTACAAAAGGAGAAGAAAGGTTAATCCGAATGATAAAGATGTAAAAATTACCTTTACTGATGAGGTTGGAGATGCCTGGGAAGAATACAACGTTTTTCATCCCAAATTCGAGACCTGGCTGCAGGTGAACGGGTACAACGTGGCCGAGGTGAAAGCCTATGGTGATGAAGACCTGGAAGCGGTGATCAAAGACTCTCCTTACTTCAAAGCTACTTCAAATGATATCGATTGGGTAGAAAAAGTAAGGATGCAGGGAGAAGTTCAAAAATGGGTTGATCATAGCATCAGCGTTACCGTTAATCTTCCCAAAGAAGTTACCGAAGATCTCGTAAGTCAGGTATATCAAACAGCCTGGGAAAGTGGTTGCAAGGGAATGACCATCTACCGCGACGGATCGCGCGATGGTGTGTTGATCAGCAACAAAGAGAAAAAGGATACGGTGGTTTTTAAGGAAACCAAAGCACCGCCCCGGCCTAAAAGATTGGATGCGGAGATCATCCGTTTCCAGAACGACTATGAAAAATGGATTGCAGTGGTTGGCAAGCTTGATAATAAACCTTACGAAATATTCACAGGTAAAGCCGATGAATTTTATCTTCCACCCTGGGTTAACGAGGGTTGGGTTGTGAAAAACAGGGACGACAAAGGGCACAACCGATACGATTTTGAGTTTGAAGATAAAGATGGGTATAAAATTAATGTACCGGCGCTTTCAAGATCGTTCAATAAAGAGTTCTGGAATTATGCCAAACTAATTTCCGGTATCCTCAGGCATGGAATGCCATTGCCCTATGCGATCAATTTGGTTGATAATCTCACATTCGATAACGATTCTATCAACACATGGAAAAACGGAGTTGTAAGAGCATTGAAGAAATTTATTCCGGATGGAACACTGGATAAGAAAAGTGCCTGCCCGGAATGCAAAGCCGAAGAAAGCCTGATGTATAAAGAAGGTTGCCTTGTTTGTAAAGAATGTGGTTACTCAAAGTGCGGCTAACGTACTTGGATTTTTCGAGATTAAGAGGATTGCCCGGTCTGAAAAGGCCGGGTTTTTTTATATCAGTCCCGGAAAATTCGGAAGCATATCCTGCGTAATCTTTTTCATCTCTTCTTCACCACGTTGTGCTGCATGTTCCAAGGCATCATTCAACGTTATCAACAGCCGGTCTTCCAACTCTTCTTTGTTTTCGGCTATGAGCAAATCTTCGGAAATACCGATATCAGTGATCATTTTATTGGCATTGGCTTTCACCTTTATTGTACCGTCACCTGATTCAACTTCAATGATGATGCTATTGAGTGACTTTTTAGCCTCTTCAATCTTTAGTTTGGCTTCCTGCAGTCGGGTAAATAAATCTCCAATCATAATCTATTTTTTTAATTGAATAATTCCGTATCCGCTAAAATAAGTTTCATAATTCTTTTTTTCAAAATATTGATCCAATTTAATATTGTTTTGGGATAAAACAAACATAACGAAAAAGAGAATACAGTCCCAATAATCCATTTTATTCGTTATTTGATTAACAGTTTGGTGGTTTTCAGTTTTTTACATATTTTCGCACCCTATTACTTCAATATTCAGGTTAGTTGATTTCAAGCAAATTTATTTCTTAAACTTTAAACGATATGAAAATTAACATTTACATTCTTTTTTTCATATGCACTTTTATCGTGTATACTGGATCATATGCTCAAAACTCCGACAGGCGAAAAGCTTCACTTATAGTTTCGTCAGCAGAGGTAATTGAAGTTCCTTCTATAGCATCCCAAATTGCGAACGGAACCTTTGTTCCAGCAGTCGATGAAAATAAAATTTACAATCCTAAAAAATGGGGCAAAAGTACCTCCATACCCGGAAAGGGCTTCCCAAAGGGGGGCGATCCACTTGTTCAGGAGCAAATGAAGGCAGCAATGACTCCTGGCAAAGCACCGATTCTTACCTTTAATGCGGCAACTGCCAGTGCAACTCCCACGGATCCTACGGGTGCAGTTGGCCCGAATCACTTTGTAAATTCATGGAATTCCTCATTCAGGATTTGGGATAAATCTGGAAATGCATTGACGCCTGCAGCATCATTGGGGACTATTTTTCCTGGCACTCTTGGTGATCCCATTGTGATGTACGACAGGTATGCCGACCGGTTTTTTATCAGTGAATTTTTCAACAATGGTTTTGATGTAGCGGTTTCACAAGGTCCCGATCCGGTAAATGACGGCTGGTATGTCTACAGGTTCAATACCAATACTTTCCCTGATTATCCAAAATACAGCGTGTGGTCGGATGGATATTATATTACAGCCAATAAAGACCAGGGCTCACCTACCACCAGCGAAGTGGTATTTGCCCTTGAAAGAGATGCCATGCTTGTCGGAGATCCATCAGCTCAAATGATAGGATTTTCGTTACCTGGAATTGTTACAAGTGGTTTTTACAGTCCACTTGGATTTAATTGTAACGGACCCAATCTTCCTCCGGCCGGAAATGCGCCTATCGTTTATATGCAGGATGATTCTTGGGCCGGGGTGTCAACAGATCATCTGAAAATTTGGTCTGTCAATGTCAACTGGTCGAGTCCTGGCAGTTCTTCCATTTCCGGTCCACAGATCATCAATACAACTCCTTTCGATGGCTTATTCGACAGTGGTTCATTCTCCAACCTGCCTCAACCATCAGGAAGTGACATTGATGCCCTGCAGGCAACCATCATGTATATGGCACAATATCGGAGGTTTGCAACTCACAATTCCGTTGTCTTTAATTTTGTGGTTGACCTCGATGGAAGCGATGATTACTCAGGAATTAGATGGTATGAATTGAGACAGGCCAGTGATGGAGCACCCTGGACCATTTACCAGGAGGGTACATACGCACAGCCTGGCGGACATAGTGCTTTTAGCGGCAATATGTGTATGGATGCCAGTGGTAATATAGCCCTGGCATACACTTGCGTAAGTACGACCCTATATCCTTCTTTGAGATATACAGGTAGATTTGCAAGTGATCCATTGAATACCATGACCATGACGGAAGAGGTGATCGGAAATGGCAATGCCTCGGATCCTTCTTTCAGGTATGGAGATTATGCCCAAATGACAATAGATCCTACCGATGATGCTACATTTTGGTCGATCGGTGAATATTTTCCAAATGGCCAGAGAACGAACAGGGTAGGTGTTTTTCAATTTGCCCCTCCGGCTTTAACGGCTGAATTTTCTGCAACTTCAACGGATGTTTGTACCGGCAGTTCGGTTACTTTCACCGACCTTTCATTGGGAACACCCACTTCGTGGAACTGGTCATTTCCGGGCGGATCGCCTTCATCCTATAACGGGCAAAACCCGCCTCCCATCACGTATAATACCCCAGGAACCTATGATGTTACCCTTGTAGTGGGAGACGGTAGTACAACTGATCCGGAGACAAAAACCGGATATATTGTGGTTGCAGATATCATCGCCGGTTTTTCAGGATCACCGACCACGGTTGTAGTTGGTAATAGTGTTACATTTACTGATAATTCATCCTGTAATCCCACATCCTGGACCTGGTCGTTTCCGGGCGGATCGCCTTCATCCTATAACGGGCAAAATCCCCCGGCAATTACTTACAATTCTATAGGAACCTATAATGTATCACTTACTGTGAATAATGGCTCGGGTAGTGATATTGAAACCAAAGTTGATTATATTGAGGTAACCGATATTTCGTATTGTATACCGCCATATACAACCGGAACTGGTGAAGGTGACTTTATTTCACTTGTACAGTTGGGTAGTATCAACAATTCTACTGGAGCATCTTCAAGTCCTTATTACACATATTACAATTCATTGTCTACAGATCTGATTACCGGAAATTCCTATTCGGTTACTGTCAGTGCCGGAACTTATACGAGCGGTAATAACATCACCGTATGGATTGATTTTAACCATGACGGGAATTTTGATACATCCGAAAAGCTTGGAAACGTGACACTTGGTGCACAACCTGAAACCGGTACGATCAATTTCAGCGTACCGACAGGTGCAACACCCGGAACAACCAGGATGCGTGCCCGGGAAGTTTGGAATACCACCGGTATCGATCCTTGTAATTCATATTCCTATGGTGAAACGGAAGATTACGATGTGAATATAATCAGCAATACTGTTCCTCCGGTAGCCGATTTCACAGCCGATAATTTGACCCCGTTTACAGGTCAGACTGTATCTTTTACCGACTTATCATCCAGCTCTCCGACAAGTTGGTCGTGGTCGTTTAATCCATCAACGGTGACTTTTGTAGGTGGAACAAATGCCGGTTCTCAAAATCCCCAGGTTCAGTTTAATGATATCGGGCTTTATACCGTTACCCTCATAGCAACCAATAGCTATGGCAGTGATGATGAAATAAAATCCAATTATATCCAGGCACTTGATCCCGGAACCTGTACATATTGTACTTCTGTTTACACCAATACATCAGATGACTGGATCAGCAATGTAACTTTTGAATCCATAAATAATTCAAGCGGATCAGTTGGATATGAAGACTTCACTTCATTGGTAGCAAATATTCAGGCAGGTCAGAGTTACCCGATCGATGTAGAAGTTACCGTTACCGGAAACTGGTTACAGTATGCGTGGGTATGGATTGACTGGAACAAGAACTGTGATTTTACGGATGCCGGAGAAGCTTTTTCCATTGGAGTGACACCCGGATCAACGGGGACATTTGTATTGTCGGGGACCATAATTGTACCCTCCGGTGCACTTTCAGGTCCTACCCGGATGAGGGTGTCCGAAAGGTATAATATCGATCCGGGACCTTGTGATCAGTCAACTTTTGGCGAAACAGAAGACTATACAGTCAACGTTCAAAGTGGCACGAATGTCCAGCTAACTGCATTTCTGGAAGGTCCTTTCAACGGATTGAGCATGAATCCTGACCTGATTGCCTTTTTGCCTTTGGATCAGCCGTTTAATACTTCACCCTGGAACTATACCGGTACAGAATCAGTTACATCCATTCCTTCGCCGCAGTATATCGGCTGGGTTTTGGTAGAACTCAGGGATGCTTCTTCTCCTGCTTCAGCAAATGCCGCATCGATGATTGCACGTCAGGCTGCATTTTTAAGCAGTGACGGCAGTATCATTGGTGTTGACGGCAATCCTGTTCTGAGCTTTGATGAATCGGTTAGCAACAATCTTTACGTGGTTATTCATCACAGGAATCATTTGAGTATCATGGCGGCCAATGCTTTAGCAGAATCAGAAGGTGTATATTCTTATGATTTTTCGACAGGAGTGAACCAGGTTTATGGCGGATTACTCGGACATAAAGAAGTTGCACCGGGAGTATGGGCCATGATTGCAGCCGATGGCAATAGTGACGGTAGCATCGATAATCTTGATAAAAATTCACTTTGGGAAAATGAAGCTGGGAATACAGGTTTGCTCAACAGTGATTACAATCTGGATGGAGAGTCGAATAATATCGACAAAGATGACTACTGGTTCCCGAATTTTGGAAAAGGAACCCAGGTTCCCAATTAGATATAGAAAATTATTTGTTAAACTAAATTTATGTTATGAGAACTTACATCTATTTTTTGGTTGGAATGCTTCTTTTTCTGAGTGCTCCGACTGTTTTTGGTCAGGATCAAACATCCGACAAAAAAGGTTACATCAATGGGGTTGATACCCGGGTAGATAATATGAGTTATTGGATGGACAAAGCTGAACGTGGGCTGGTTCCTTTCAACCCCAAAATTCCGGTTCGACAGGCCATTTTTAAAACTTCGGCGATCAGTGCACCGGGTGTAAAAACAACCAATTCTCCTGATATTCCCACTACCTCACAAACCAATGTTACTGAAAGTGAGAATTCAATATTTGTTGATCCAAATGATTTTAACTATGTACTGAATTCAAATAATTCAACCTCCTGGAGTGGTGGGTCGGTTGGGTCATTATATGGAGCCAACTATTTTCAATCTGCTGATGGCGGATTGAACTGGGGTGGAAGCGAACAGGGTGCCGGTGGCGCAAATTCCGGAGACCCGACTACCGCCATTAGCCATTCGGGACGTCAATATGTGAATTTTATCAGTGATCCGGGTGGTCAGGGAATCGCATACTCCGACAATGGATCCTCATGGACTTCCGTAACCGTTGCACCCAATCCTGGATCGCTTGCAGATAAAAATCACATGTGGATCGACAACAGTCTTTCCAGTCCATATGAAGGAAACCTGTATGTAGCCTGGACTCCTTTCGGTGGGTCGGATGATTCCGAAATTGTTGTTTCCAGGTCAACAAATAATGGTGTTTCATGGTCTACTGCCACCAATGTCAGTTCTGCAGTTGCGGCAGGCAGCCACAATCAGGGTGTTAATCTGCAAACCGGACCCAATGGTGAAGTGTACGCAGCTTGGGCAATTTACGACGGATGGCCAACCGATGAAACGGCCATTGGTTTTGCCAAATCAACCAATGGTGGTGCTTCCTGGCAAACTGCCTCCAGGATCATTACCAATATTCGTGGTATCAGAACAACCGAAACTTCCAAAAATCACCGTGTTAATTCTTTTCCGGTTATGGCAGTCGATATCAGTGGAGGACCTAACAACGGCAATATCTATATCGTTTGGTCGAATGTGGGTACACCAGGCGTAAACACAGGTACAAACATCAGTGTTTATATGATCCGTTCCACCAATGGTGGTTCTACCTGGTCAAGCCCCATCAGGGTGAATCAGGGACCATTTGCTGATGGCAAGGAAGCCTATTTTCCATGGATCAGTTGCGACCCCATTACCGGAGTTTTAAGCACTGTTTTTTATGATGACAGAAATACAACATCTACTTCCTGCGAAGTATTTTCAGCATATTCAGTAGATGGAGGTGCTTCCTGGATTGATTTCCAGGTAAGCGATGTGTCATTTACGCCAAGTGCAATTCCTGGTCTGGCCGGAGGATACATGGGCGATTATCTGGGTATTACCAGCCTCGGTGGTAAGGTTTACCCCTGCTGGACAGATAACAGAAACGGTCTTTATCTCACCTATGTTTCTCCTTACGAACTTGGATTGAATGCTGAATTTTCAGCAGATGCTACTGAAATATGCACGGGTACTTCCGTTGATTTTACAGATCTTTCGACCGGTGAACCGATATCCTGGAACTGGAGTTTCCCGGGCGGTACGCCTTCCAGTTACAACGGGCAAAACCCACCGGCTGTTACCTATAATTCGCCCGGTACCTATAATGTTTCTCTTACTGTTTCGGATGGAGTTGACAACGATACAGAAACCAAGACCGGTTATATCAGTGTTAAAAATGTGATCGCTGATTTTTCAGGTACACCTCAAACCGTGGTGGTTGGAAATTCGGTAACTTTTACTGATATGTCATCCTGCAATCCTACCAGTTGGAGTTGGTCTTTTCCCGGAGGAACACCTTCCAGCTTTAATGGTCAAAATCCACCCACAATCCAATACAATACCGAGGGTATTTACAATGTAACTTTAACCGTTACCAAAGGTGCAGGTAACGATGTTGAAACAAAAACCGATTACATTGAAGTGGTGCCACCGGAATTTAATATGCAAAATGGAACAATCACAACCTGTATGGGTAATTTCTACGATTCGGGTGGTCCTACAGGTAGCTATAACAATGATGAAGATTATGTTCTGACCTTTTATCCAGCCACAGCAGGTGCGCAACTTGAGTTTAACTTCACACAGTTTAATGTCGAATTTCAAAGTACCTGTAACTATGATTATTTGAATATCTATAATGGTGAAAACACATCAGCACCTTTGATTGGTCAATATTGCGGAACCAATTCACCGGGTCTGTTCACATCTTCCAATCCGGCAGGAGCCATCACTTTTGAATGGCATTCGGATATTAGCGTAACCAATACAGGATGGACTGCAACAATCAATTGTACAACAAATGCCCCGGTTGCCGACTTTGCAGCTTCGTCAACAACCCCCGCACTGGGTTCAGATGTGCAATTTACAGACTTATCTGCCAGTGGCCCAACCGCATGGAACTGGACCATTACACCTTCATCCTTTACGTTTATTAATGGTACAAATGCCAATTCACAAAATCCGGAAGTTCAGTTTAACCAGCTCGGTTTTTACACTGTTACACTGGATGTATCCAATCCATATGGATCCGATTCGGAAACAAAAACAAATTATATCGAAGTGATTAGCTGCACCTACTGTACAGCAGGAGGTACCACAGGAGATGAAGAATGGATCAACAATGTAACTTTCAATACCATCAACAATCCTTCGGATGCTGCTACCGGGTATACAGATTTTACAGCCATTTCTACAGATGTTATGCCAGGTGAAACACATACTATTTCAGCCTCGTGTGGTTCGATTGGAACCTGGACCGAAAATATCTGGGTGTTTTTCGATTGGAACCAGGATTGTGATTTTGATGATGCCAATGAAAGTTATGACCTGGGTGAAACCTCTGGTCCGGGAACTCTCAGCAACAACATAACTATACCTGTTGATGCCAATGAGGGAACGGTCAGAATGCGCGTAATGCTGAAGTTTTCAGCAGATCCGACTTCATGCGAGGTATATAGCTATGGCGAAACCGAAGATTATACAGTTAATGTTACATCAGGAACACGTGAGCTGGATTTAAAAGTTTTCCTTGAAGGTCCGTACAATGGAACTGAAATGGTTCCAGGTCTCGGCACCTATCTGCCTCTCTTCCAACCATTCAATCAGGATCCCTGGTATTACAGCGGATCAGAAAGTGTTGGCTCAATTCCCAATTCCGATATTGTTGAGTGGGTGCTGATTGATGTACGTGATGCTGCTACTCCTGCAGGAGCCGGAAGTGCTACTTCTGTTGAAAAACATGCTGCCTTCGTAAAAAATGATGGAACTGTTGTTGATCTGGATGGAAGTTCAAATATTCCGCTTTCAGCTACCATCAGCCAAAATATGTATGTTGTTGTTTGGCAAAGAAATCACATCGGTATCATGTCGAACAACGCATTGGTTGCTTCTGGTGGTGTGTATAATTATGACTTTTCCAGTGATGTGAACCAGGTATATGGTGGTATTCTCGGACATAAAGAACTCTCTCCGGGTGTTTGGGGTATGTTCAGTGGAGATGCTGACCGTGACGGTGTTGTAGGAACTGATGATAAATCAACGATCTGGCAAAACAATGCCGGTACTGATGGTTACAATTTCAGTGATTATAACCTCGACAGTCAGACTGATAATGCTGATAAAAACGACTTTTGGGTACCCAATATCGGTGAAGGAACGCAGGTTCCAAACTAATTCATAATCCTCTATGCTAATTTCTACAGAGCTTCTGCATTTAAGTATGCAGGAGCTTTGTTATTTTTGTGCAAAACATTTTTATGAGAGCAGTGATTCAGCGAGTGGGTAGCGCCTCAGTTACCATCGAAAACTATCTTAGTGCATCCATTCATAAAGGTTTGCTTATTTTATTGGGAATTGAAGATGCTGATACTTCAGAAGACATTGAATGGCTGTGCGCTAAAATTGCCCGTTTGCGAATTTTCAACGACGATGAAGGAATAATGAATCTTTCGGTGATGGATATTTCGGGAGAACTAATGGTTGTGAGTCAGTTTACGCTACATGCAAGCACAAAAAAGGGTAACCGTCCTTCCTGGATCAAAGCAGCTAAACCTGAATCTGCTGTTCCGGTGTATGAAAAATTTATACAAAAACTGGAAGTCGAAACAGGATTAAAAGTCAGGACAGGGGAATTCGGAGCGATGATGCAGGTAAGCCTGGTAAACGACGGCCCTGTTACGATCATTATTGATACAAAAAACAGAGAGTAACTATTTCAACTTTTCCATAAATTCGTTTTCATTAACGATCACCCGCGTATGGGTGCCGATCCCGATCATCCCTCTTTCGTCCCATGCGTGTAATTCAAAGAATAACCTGATTCCTTCTACCTTGCGAAGATAAGATTCGGCCCGAACCTGTTTGGCCGGGGCTGTAGCTTTCAGGTGTTTTACATTTACTTCGGTGCCGACGGTTGTATACCCTTCGGGCAGCAGCGAACCGACACTCTCCAATGCGGTTTTTTCCATCAATGCGATCATAGCAGGCGTAGCATATACATCTACCTGCCCTGAACCAAAATGACGGGCGGTTTTTTCTGAAGTAACTTCTTCATCGAGCTGATGGCGGATACCGCTGCGAATTTTAAAGTCCATGCTTAGAAATTAAAAGTGATGGTTTTTTTCAGATCAGGATGCAGGCTTAAGTATACCGGACAGGTAAATGCCGCCTTTTCTATAAATTTCTTTTCCTTGTCGGAATAATTGTTCTTTGGAAAGGTAAGTACCACTTTGATCTCTCCAACCCGCCTGGGATTGGAGGCCATGATCTTATGGATTTTAACGGTAGTTCCATCAATGCTGAAACCGTGCTCCCTCGCTGAAATACCCATAATCGTTGTCATGCAGCTACCCAGTGAAGTAGCCAGCAGATCGGTGGGGCTGAATGCTGCTCCTTTTCCTTTATTGTCAGGAGGGGCATCGGTAATAATTTTATTTCCGGAAAGGGTGTGCGTCGCTTCAGTACGAAGATCTCCTATATAAATGATGTTTGATGTTTCTGACATTTTAGTAGAATTTGATGGTGGGCAAAATTAGGTTAAATATTCTTGTTGGGATGAAGGATGGGTATGATGTTCTTTTGTTCACATTCAAACAGTCAATTTGAAGAAACTTTGTTGTCAGGATTTGTTTTGTTCGACCCAAAAAATTTCAGTGCGCCTTCGGCTTCTGAAATTTTAGTCTCACAAAAAAAAATCCCGATCCTTAAAGAATAAAAGACCGGGACCAAAAACAAGAGGTTATCAATTTACTTTTTATCAGGACTAGCTTTTTTAGTTTCTTCAGAGTTAGTGGTAGAAACACTGGCAGTTTTCACTTCCTCTTTGTCTTTACATTCGCTTTTAGCTGATTTGCTGGCACAGCATTTATCCGACTTTGAGTAGTCACCGCATGATTTTGATTTTTTGCTGGTAGCTTTTGGAGGATCATCCTGAACTACCTGGTCTGATTGACCTGCATTAACAGTTTCGAGGGTGATGCCACCTGCGAACAAAAACGCGACTAAACCTAGTGTTAAAACAACTTTTTTCATACTTTTACTTTTACTTATGTTAATATCAATTTATTTTCTCAATTAATTTGCAGCAAACTTAAAACATAAACAACTGATCTGTTGTTAATGACTTGTTAATTCCTGTTAAATATTTGTTAAATAGGCTAAGTGGTTGATTTTTAGAAATACATTTGAGTCATGAACAAGCGGGTGATCATTACCATCATAATCCTTTCCTCTATTTCTCTCATTGCTGCTTTAACAACGCAAATTTTCTGGGCCAATGATGCCATTTCGCTCAAAAGAGATCAATTTGCCGATAAGGTCAATATTGCCCTGAAGAGTGTTGTCAATCAACTGATGGTATCCAATTCATTTGATCCGGCCCATCCGTCGCAATTCGATCCGGAATTTTATTCCGAACATCAGGGAATTCTAACTGTTGTTGATCCTACTATTCTTGACTCTTTATTGCAAGTGGAAATGGAGTTTATGCGTATTGGTAAGTCATATTCTTATGGCGTGTACAGGCTCGATGATTCTGTTTTTATTATGGGTGATCTAAAATCTGGTAGGTACGAATTGCTGAAATCCGAACACCAGATTTCACTTAGTTGTTTATGTGAGAACTTCCAATACTTGTTATCAGTTCATTTTCCCGATCAGAGATCGATCATTCTGCACGATATGATCATTCTTCCGGTGATGTCGGGATTGTTTTTGCTGGTCCTCGTTTTTAGTTTCTTTTTCACAATTTATGCACTGATCCGGCAAAAAAAACTATCCGAGATGAAAACGGATTTCGTTAACAACATGACCCATGAATTTAAAACACCCATTTCAACAATTTCGGCTGCCAGTGAAATGTTGGGCCGGGAGCAGGTATATACTTCCTCCGAAAAGGTGCTCAAATATTCGAAGATCATATTTGATGAAAACAAACGCCTGAAAACACAGGTGGAACGTGTGCTTCAGATCGCTACTGTTGAAAGGGGTGATGTAAAACTGAAGATTAAAGAAATAAATGCTCACGAAATTTTGATGGAGTGTATAAAAAACTTTCAGGTTCAGGTGCAGGAGCGAAATGGTGTTCTGAAGACCTGCCTGCATGCCGAGCAAGTTGCCATCAATGTCGACCGTGCACATTTGGTCAATGTGTTTAACAACCTGATGGATAATGCCAATAAATACAGCCCTGATAATCCACACATAACGGTGACAACTCAGAATGTCAACGGTTCACTTCACATCAATTTCAGGGATAAAGGAATAGGAATCAGCAAAGATGAACAACATCATATCTTTAAGAAATTTCACAGGTTACAATCGGGCGACATTCATGATGTGAAAGGATTCGGCATTGGACTTTTTTACGTAAAACGAGTGGTTGAAGAAATGGGAGGCAAAATTTCAGTTTCAAGTGCGAAAAGCAAAGGAAGTACATTTACGGTTGAATTTCCGATCGCAAGCCAGAAATATGAAAAATAGTATATTTGCATATAGTAATTCAGAAAAAATTGAACACAAATAATAATTCCAAAGAGGCAAAAATTTTATTGGTTGAAGATGATCCCAACCTCAGCATGGTTATCCAGGATTATCTTGAAATGCTTAATTACCAGACAAAACTCTGCAGAGATGGAGATGAAGGTTTGGATGAGTTCAGAAAAAACCAATATGATTTAATCATCCTTGATGTAATGATGCCTAAAAAAGACGGCTTTAGTGTGGCGCAGGAAATCAGGAAGGTGGATGACCAGACCCCCATTGTATTTCTAACTGCCAAATCACTCAAAGAAGATCGTATAAAAGGATTTCAGTCAGGATGCGATGATTACATTTCCAAACCATTCAGTACAGAAGAATTGAGTCTTCGTATTAAAGCCATTTTAAAACGATGCCAGGCCGCCGGTATCGAAATGATCGAACCCAAGAGCAAGGAGTTCAGGATTGGAAAGTTTACCTTCGACCATGTAAATATGGTGCTTAGAACCGGTGAAACCGACCATTATCTCACAAGAAAAGAGTCGGCCTTGTTGAAATTGTTGTGTCTCTACAAAGATCAGTTGCTTTCGCGGGAGATTGCCCTCAAAACCATTTGGGGCGACGACGATTATTTCATTGGCCGAAGCATGGATGTTTTTATTTCGAAGCTCAGAAAATACCTGAAGGCCGATCCCAATATCTCTATCACCAATGTGCATGGCACCGGCTTTAAGCTGGAGGTTAAAGACTAAGCATTTTCCCGTTTCCTCATGGTTAGTTTTGCTCCCAGCCAGGCCATCGGAATGTAAGCCAGAACAAGGTCAACCACATTAAACCATACAGGCGAAGGAAGCAAAAACACATTCATAATTCCACCTCCAAGGAAAAAAAATCCTACAACCAGTGCAAGCATCATTTTTCGATTGGCTGCAATTAAAACCGCTATAATGGCACCTGACAATGAACCGAGAGCGTGGGCCAGGAACGGGAAAATAAAATGCCGGGGTTGAAACAGGTGCATCGATTCGGCAAGGCTCTCCATGGTTGTGGGGTCAGACCCTTCAGGAGGAGGTATTACATTAGGACCGACCATGATGAGCAGCATGTTTACTACGCTTCCTCCGATCAATCCCACAATGATGGCGGTAATGTTTTTAAATATCGGATTCATAATGATTTGATTTTAAGTTGATTTTTATTTGAAGTTACTCGGTAAACAGTCAAACCGAAAGCAGTGTTCATCGGATCGTATCTTTCTTCTCTTCCCACGAAATGATAAAATCTTTCTGCTTTTTTACAGGTTTGTTTTTCTTGCCTTGTATTTTTTCTGCTTCGGGTGCCACAACTTCAGATTTTTTTGACTCGGTTTCGTCCCACCCAATAACGAAGTCCTTTTCTGCTTCGGCAGGTTTTATCTCTTTTGTTTCAACTTCATCTGTTTTTCTTCCAAACTCATTTTTAATAACCTTTTTAAACACCTGTTTTTCCTGCCTGAAATCCCCGGCAATTTTGTCGCGAACAGCCCGTGAATCATATTTGATGGAAGGATCCGATACATCCCCTTGTAAACTGAGGAATAGGTTGGGCTCATTCTCCTTATCTTTTTTTACAAAATTCCCATTGAGATCGGTTGAATTTTCCTGTTTCCTGTTTTTATTCAGAATATCGAAAAGTTTGAGTTTTACATGGTAATCGATCACATTATTGAAGGTATGCGTGCCTGATAATTCCAGATCGAGCGAACTGGATGCGATGGCCATATGCGGAATGGTGATCACCTCGTTGTTGATCTCAATCCTGTTGGTCAACTCCTCGAAACGAATGTGTTTTAATTCATCCTTGTCGATATATCCTGAAAGTTTATAGAGCGGCGAATACCCGATCAATTCACCCTCATCAATTTTGATGTCGGATGAAACAACCACCGAAGCAGGGTCCACATGCAGGTCCGGGGTAAGGTTTGAGGAGTAGGTGGTGTTGGCGGTAACACTTCCGTTCAGTTGGTCATGCGTGAGGTTGTCCTGTCCAAAATCGCCAAAATAGCTGAATAACTTGCGAATGTTTACCTGTTTTGTTTGGGCCGAACACTGAATCGTGTATTCATTTTTCCGGTTACCGTTAATGGTACCTTCAATATCTACTTCTCCGTTCATCGAGGAAAAATGACCGCTCGAAAGCCGCAGGATTTTATTTCGCTGAGTAAGTCGGCCCGTCATGTTGTCGGCAGAAAATTTGCGGAATTTAAAATGATCGATCTTGATATTCAGATCATAACTCACATGTCCTGAAAAAGTGAGCTGTTGTCCTGTCTCATGCTCCGAATCCTGTCTGGCCAGTAATTTGTCGAGATCGATCCTGTTTGATTTAACGGAAGCATCGATATAAAGCGGTTGATTTGGAAGAAAAGCCCAGGCCAGTAAATTACCGAAATGGCCTTTCATGTCAAAATCATTGTCTGAGACATCGCCTGTAAAATTTTCGATCACAAGGTCTTTGTTGTTGAAGCGGAATTGTCCGTTCAAATGGGTAAAAGCAAGCGGGCTGTTTTTTAATCCAAAAGAGGCATTTGTCATTTCCAACCGGCCCTGTGTGGAACTCGAAATAAAATCGTCGATCGTAAATTTTCGGAATCCCGAGAGTTTGTTCTTAAATTTCAGATCGATCTTCATCGATCCGTTGGCATGGGTAGTCGGGTCTGAAACTACTATTTTAGCCAGGTCGTTCAAGTCGATTTCCGAACGCAAAGATACCTCTACCAAAGGTGTTGTAAAATTTTCGATAAACAGGTTTCCTTCCACTTCACTTTTAAAGATGCCGGCTTTAAAATCGTCGATTCTCAGGGCAAATGATTGGCTTGAATGTTTGGCACCATTGGCAAAGTTGCCTTTCATTTCAACATCCCGCAGCGTGAGATTTGTTTCCGGATAAGAAAAAGTGGCATCGGTAACACCAAAATCCACAGAAATGGCCGGAAGTGTATTCTCTGAAAAACTTCCGCTGATGATCGCATCCATGGCAATTGATCCGGCCATGTTATATGCTTTCACAGGTTCCAGGAAGTGGGAGGGGATCATGTTAAAAAGTGCATCAAGGCTGGCGGTACCGGTTTTGATCCGAAGGTCGATCGACTTATTTTTTTCGTTTGCCACAATTTGTCCTGTGGTCTCAAAATGAATATTGTCGATGGACGCATTTCCGCGGATAAGCTGTATGGTACGGTTGTTATCCTTCAGTTCGAGGTGGAGTTCGAGGGCAAGTTCCCTGTTTTGAAGAAAGGTATATTTCCCGGATGAAAAGGAAGTGGTTTGAATATCACCTTTAAACCGGATCGCGTTCACCGCTTCTGAAAAAGTCCCGGATAAATTACCCGTATTCACCGTAAAAATGTAAGCCTGCCTGCTGGGCTCATGAAAGTACGAAATCTCGGCCTGTTCGAGTTCAACCCGGTGCAGGTCGATGGTGAACCGCCGGTTTGTTTGGCTGCCATCCGTTTCGATGATCCCGTAGTTGATATTTCCATCGGCATCCACCATCAGATTCAGAAAAGCCTTATCAATCCTGATCTTGTCGATGGTATAATGGCCGGTGATCAAATTCTGAAAGTTAAACGAAACAGCCACCGTTCCGGCATTGATCAGTGGTTTTTGTTGCAGGTTGTTTTTCGATTTCGATCTGACATCGTTGAAAATGACGGTTGCTTTTGGAAAATCCGATAGGGTAGAAAACTGAATGTCGCCCACTTCAAGCTCAACGGCTAGTTGTTGGTTCAACTCCCCGATCACGAAATTTTTTATGTCATCGGCTTTCAGATAGCCGTATCCTACCATCACCGAAACGATCACAGTCCCCGTTAGGGCCACTGCCAAAAAAGTCCTGAAAACCCATTTTCTGAATTTCTGCATGCAACGGAATTACCTGATTATTTGCAATAACGAAATTATACAACCATTATTTAGGTACAACGAAATTTAAAGCCGGTTATCAAAAACCGACTGTTTATAAGATAAAACTCTCAATCAATACAATAAAAAGAACAAATTGATATTATTATCATACATTTGTGCACAATTATTTTATCCCCAAAATTTTAAACAATGAAAACTACAAGAATTTTATTTTTTGCTTCCCTTTTGCTGGGCCTGTCCCTTTTTCTGGGAAGCTGTAACAATGCTGAAAAACCACCAATGAAAGCAAAATTGATTCCTTTAGAGGATTTCTTTAAAAATCCTGAAAAATCATCTTACCAGATTTCACCCGATGGAAAATATTTTTCCTACAAGGCTCCTTACGAAAGCAGGATGAACATTTTTGTTCAGGAGCGCGGAACCGATCAGGCCACAAGACTTACCAGTGAAACCGATCGGGATATTTCCAGTTATTTCTGGCCGAACAACGAGCAGATCCTTTACCTGAAAGATGATGGAGGAAATGAAAATTTCAAATTGTACGGCGTAAATATCGATGGATCTAATCCCATTTGTTTTACTGATTTTGAAGATGTTAGAACCACCATCATTGATGATCTACCCGACATTCCGGGTGAGGTGATCATCGGGCTGAACAAACGTAATCCACAGGTTTTTGATCCTTATCGTTTGAACCTCGAAACCGGCGAAATGACCATGCTGGCTGAAAACCCGGGAAATATCCAGGGTTGGATGTTCGACCATGATGGCAAACTCCGTGTTGCTTTTGCCATTGTTGACGGTGTAAATACCAGCCTGCTCTATCGCGAAACCGAAGACGATGAGTGGCAGGATGTACTCACCACCAACTTTAAAGAAAACATGTCGCCCTACTTCTTCAATTTCGATAACAAAAATGTGATCGGAACTTCAAACCTCGGTCGTGATAAAAGTGCCGTGGTTGAATTTGATATCGCCAATGGCAAAGAAGTTAAGGTGCTTTATGAAAATCCGGAATTTGATGTAGAAGGCGTATTTTATTCGAAAAAACGCAAAGTGCTGACTTCGGCTTCCTACACCTCCTGGAAAAGAGAAAGACATTTTTTTGATGATGAGACCAAAAAAATGCTCGAACGCCTCGAAAGCGAGCTGGGCGATTATGAACTTGGAATCACATCTTACAATAAAGATGAGAGTGTATTTGTTGTTAGAACATACAGCGATCGTTCGTTGGGTGCTTACTACATTTATGACATGAATACCGATAAGATCGAAAAGATCACCGATGTAAGCCCCTGGATTGATGAAAATGAGATGGCTACGGTAACTCCCATCAAATATCAATCCCGTGACGGGCTGACCATTCATGGTTATCTTACCCTGCCGAAGGGTTATACTATGGAAACAGCCAAAAATCTCCCGGTGGTTGTTAATCCGCATGGCGGACCCTGGTATCGAGACGGTTGGGGTTTCAATCCTGAAATTCAATTTATGGCCAATCGTGGCTATGCAGTTTTGCAGATGAATTTCCGCGGATCAACCGGATACGGAAGAAGTTTCTGGGAAGCTTCATTTAAGAAATGGGGTCGTGAAATGCAGGACGACATCACCGACGGAACCAACTGGCTGATCGAAAAAGGGATCGCTGATCCTGACAGGATTGCCATTTATGGTGGAAGTTATGGCGGATATGCCACCCTGATGGGCCTGGTTAAAGAGCCTGATCTGTATGCCGCAGGTGTTGATTATGTGGGTGTTTCCAATATGTTCACTTTCATGAAAACCATCCCCCCGTACTGGAAGCCGATGCTCGATATGATGTATGAAATGGTGGGCGACCCGGTGGCTGATAGCATCATGCTGCGCGAAGTATCCCCCGTTTTTCATGTGGATAAAATTACGGCTCCCCTGTTTATTGCACAGGGCGCCAACGATCCGCGTGTGAATAAGGATGAATCGGATCAGATGGTGAAAGCAATGAAAGAGAAAGGTGTGGAAGTTGAATACCTGGTGAAAGATAACGAAGGTCACGGTTTCCACAATGAAGAAAACCGCTTCGAGTTTTACAGGTCGATGGAAGCTTTCCTCGATAATCACTTAAAAGATAAAGAAGAAGTATAAAAACTTCTTCGATAGAAAATCGAACGCCGGGCAATTTGTCCGGCGTTTTTTTTATGATTTCTGTTTGGCAGGATGATCCGGGTCGGTATTATTTTCAGCCAAAGCCTTCAGACGACGCATATATTTCAGGGTTTGCCGGCGAAATGAATGGGGCATTAACCAACCGATCCATTTCATAAAACCTGAAAACCTGAATTCGCTGATGGTGGTCCATTTGGTTTTTTTTTCACCCACTTTTTCAAAGTGATTTGTCTGAATGTTGTAAACCCCTTTGGTTTCGTAGGTCGACGTAAATTCTTTAGGCAGGTTATTGAATACGATGGTTTCGGTCATCTCCATTTCACGTCCGTTGAGCTTGAATTTTAAACGCGTCTTTGATCCGGCTTCACCAGCTTCGCCATCAAGCAGCGTCATACTCACCAGCTCGGGCTGCCATTTTTTAATATGCTCAGGATCGCTGAAAAGGCGGGTTACATCATCTACGGGCCGGTCGATATTCAGGGATACTTTATATTTCATCTTAATTTTTGATTTTTCGTTAAGAGGGTACAACCTGACTTCAGTAGGATTGTTCAAACCGTTATAACTGACTCAGGCCTTAACCCGATCACTCCTTTGAGTATTGATGTTTGCCGATCGACCAACCTTTCTTCAACAGGAATTTATTACCGGATTCAACAGCGCCGTCTTCCATTTCAGTTCCCATCGAATCATTCCAGCGATTGAGGTATCCGAACAAGCTGATCACGCCAAGCATCTCAACAATCTCGCCATCGTCCCAGTATTTTCTCAGGTTTTCAGCCACGCCATCCGAAACGGCATTCGGAATATTGGAGGCGGCAAAGGCAAAATCCAATGCAGCTCTCTCCGCATCATTAAAAGAAGGATGAATTTTATAATCCCATATGTTTTCGAGCTGTTCGCTCGCAGCACCATATCTTTCGGCCGCACGAATGGTGTGGGCCTGGCAATAGCGGCAACCTGCCGTATAACTGGCTATGTAGCCGATCAGGCGTTTCAGTGCGCTGGTTACCCTGCCATGGTTGGCCATTACTGCTTTGTTCAGGTTGATGAATGCCTCAGCGATTTCAGGTCTGATCTGCATGGTCAATACCGAATTGGGACAAAACCCGAGGGTTTCATTAAAAAATTTGATCAGTTCTTTTATCTCCGGTTTACCTTCCGGTTCAATAGGTTTCACGAGTGGTGTTTTCATATTTTAATTTTCCTGAATAAATAATTTATATTGATTGTAGCGGTCCATAATTTCCGTTACGTACTTAAATGGCTCTGTTCCACGGCAATAACCGTATTTTACAACTTCATCGGTATAATATTCCTTTTGGGATTTTTTCAATATCCACTGTTCCACATGGTTGTTCCAGGTGTTTTCATCGTCGCCATATTTAACGGCCAGCCGGCGAGCATCTTCCACGTGATTGGGACCGACATTGTACGAAGCCAGGACAAATTTAAGTTTTTCGGTTGAATCCGTAACAGTGGAAAATTTATCCTGCAATTCATCGAGATACTTCACCGCCGCCCTGATATTGTTCTCGGGAACAGAAGGGTTGCCAATTCCAAGGTAATCTGCTGTTGCCGGCATGATCTGCATCAAACCGATGGCCCCGGCCCACGACCTTGCTTTCGGATCGAATTGTGATTCCTGGTAAGCCATCGATGCCAACAA
>JAGQVF010000080.1:40279-40863 GCA_020438135.1 Bacteroidales bacterium
TAGTAGTCACTTGATCGACGCATTTCAATGATCCATTCATTAATCGCCTCCAGTAATTCCGGCGAATCTTTGCGCAGTGCCCAGGCGATGCGCTGGTTAAAACTCAGGTTGGTTTTGATGTCGATATTGTCGTAGTATGTGGCATTGATGGCTGCAATGTTGTAGTCGGCAACCGTATATTTGATGGCACTTTCAGCCACCATCTTGATCAGCTCTTCCGTTTCAAGATTGCCCGAAACGGTTTCGATATTGATATCGCCACCGATCTCTTCCATCAGGTTTTGGAGCCTGTCAAAATAAGATGAGTTTTTCCGGATGCTTACGGTTTTACCAATCAAATCCAGCGGATCACGGATCAGTTCCGCTTCAATGTTATGCCGTTTCATTTTGCGCCAGTTGTCGGGTTTGCGTTGCACCAGCACCTGGTGGGTTTTGGCGTGATATTTTGTAAAGGCGAGTTTTTGCTGTCGCTCCTGCGTCACGGTCATTCCGTAGGAGATCAAATCGCCTTCACCTCTGAGCAGCATATCGATGATCATGTTCATGTTGTCGGCCACCCTGATCTCCAGTTTCACACCCAAATG
>JAGQVF010000081.1 GCA_020438135.1 Bacteroidales bacterium
CAGGAACAACAGGTTATTATTGAAGCATTGAAAGCAGAGTTGGAAGCATTGAAAAATGAACTTAAAAACTAATGCCATGTTCCGAAAAATCTGCTTTGGACTAATCCTTCTTACTACCCATGCAATTTTGCAGGCACAGGTGTTGGTTAATAATGGAGCCGATATTACCATCAAGTCCGGAACTGCCGTAAAGATTGACGGGAAATTACTCCATCGCAATAACAGTCATGTGCTGAATAACGGGATAATCAATCTCAACGGTGATTATGAAAACTTTTCGATTGATCCGGTCGTGTTTCTTCCGGGTTCCAGCGGTCTCCTCAAATTTTCTGGTTCAGGTACGCATACGATCGATGGGACCGGGCCACTGGTTGTGCCTAACCTGTCTATTGAAACAGATGTCAATTTTAACAACCTGGTGATCATTGAAAACCACCTGCAATTCAACAATGGAAATATTCTTTTAACATACCCTTCATTGAATATTGATGAAGGCGCAACATTGAGCGGTTTTGGGCCCAATGCCTACATAAAAACCTATGGAAATGAAATAATTGCTACGCATATTGGAACAAATGAAACGATAATTCCCATTGGAACTATCTCTGATTATCTGCCTGTTTCAATCAAAAGCATCAACGGAACTGGCGAAGCATATATCGGTTTATCATCAGACGTACAAATAAACGGTAATTCAGGCGGAACCATTTCTGAAATTGAACAGACCATTAAACATACCTGGGAATTGTCATACTGGGGATTCCCTTCCACGCCCGACCTTGACCTGACATTCCAATGGCCCGAAAATGCGGAAGGAACAAGTTTTAATCCATCGACGGCTGCCTTATCGCATTACAATGGTTCGGCCTGGGGTTTTTACCCAATTCAGGAAGCCGTAGGTAGTGATCCTTACGAACTTACTCAAACCGGAATTTCGGAACCGGGATATTTTACCATCTGGTCAAAACAACCAGAACTGATCACACTTGATTTAAAGGTTTACCTGGAAGGTGCTTACGAAGGTGCGGAAATGAACACAACACTCAACGATAACAACGAATTACCATTAAACCAGCCATTCGATGTGGCGCCCTGGAATTACAACGGAACAGAATCAGTTCCGGCCATTCCGAATCCCGACATTGCCGATTGGGTGCTTATCGAAGGGAGAGACGCCGCTGATGCAGCCTCCGCCACCGAAAACACCATTTTCGGGCGGCAGGCGGCATTCGTTTTGAAAAATGGAGAAATTGTCGGAATGGATGGAATTTCCGAACCCTCTTTTTTTACCCTTCTCTATAACCAGTTGTTCATTGTAGTGAGGCATCGTAACCATCTGCCGGTAATGTCGGCAAATGGGCTTGTTCCAAGCTTCGGAAACTATTCCTTCGATTTTACAACTTCCTCATCTCAGGCATATGGGATATCTTCACAAAAAGATTTAGGAAACGGGAATGTTGGATTGTATGCCGGTGATGCCGATGCAAATGGATCAATTGACAGTTCCGATCGGTTGATCTGGCAAAATACCGCCGGAACTTCGGGATATTTGCATTCCGATTTCAATCTCGATACACAGGTTGAAAACCGGGATAAAAACGATTACTGGAAGTCGAATTTGAACAAACAATCGCAATTACCGCAATGATGAGGGTGGTTAGGATTACTCGGCGGTAAAACTTAACTTCAGGGATTGTTGGATTTGATCTTTTCCTTAATATCCTCAGGAATTCTCTTACTGTTCTTAAACTCTTGCATCTCCTCACGTGAAATGATTCCTTTGGATATTAAAAATTCCTCATATCGCTTGCTAAAAGCTTCTGAATATCCTGTTGTATCTTTGGTTGGATGAGCATTGCCGAGTTTCACACCATTTGTGTTAATCCGTTGGAGGGTATCCCTGACAAATTCTGTGTTTAGGATAACACGTCCGTCATCCAACCAGGTCAACTTTGCAATCCGGTTCAATCCTTTTTTCCGTTTATCGAGATTGGAATACAGGCTGTCGTTTTTGATCTCGTAACGAAAATTGGGCGATCGTTTATTAAATTTGTTATATGTTGCATACAGACTATCGCCAAACCACGCTTCGTTGTAATTCCCAAACCGGTCGAGGAAAGCCCAGTTTCCATGCAGGGGATTATTCTCCTTTTTTTCTGTAGAACAGGAGATTAAAACAACGATCAAAACAAAAAATACAAATAAGCTTCTTAAATTCACGATGATTTATTTTAGGGTCTAAAATTAATTTTTTATTTCGGGATTAAAACCTGAATTCAGATTTTCGGACCGTGCAGCCATTTTTCATCCAAAGAAAAAACACCAATGATCTTCCTTCTTTTTTATCTTTACTGCGAAAAACTATACATCTGATTACGAACAATAAATAAAATGAAAATCAAAACCTCAAATTTACTTGTCGCAATTATTTTGTTTGCTGCTACCGCTTTTGGCCAGTCATCTGTTTGGAAAATTTCGGGTAACGGAAAAACGGTATTTCTCGGTGGAACGGTTCATATTCTGAAGGAAAAGGATTTTCCGCTTCCTGATGAATTCGATTTGGCATATGGACAAGCTGATTTACTTGTATTTGAAGCCGATGTTAAACAGGTACAATCGCAGGAAGGAATGGCAAAACTGATGCAGGCAGCCATTTACGGAGGCGATACAACTTTGCAAACCGTGTTGAGTCAACCCGTTTATGATTCATTAAGCAAGGCTTTTTCAGAAGCCGGCATGTCGATAAAAATGTTTGACAAAATGCGGATTTCGATGACGATCATGTCACTTGTGGCTATTAAACTCCGAAATATGGGAATGACTAACGAAGGAGTCGATATGTATTATTACACCAAGGCAATTGAATCAGAAAAAGAGATACAATTCCTGGAAACGGTAGAAAAGCAAATACATATACTTCTGCATATGGGAGAAGGATTTGAAGATGCTTTTGTGAAATATTCACTGCGTGATCTTCATCAGATTGAAACGATGCTTACCGAACTGGTCAATTCATGGCGAAGTGGAAATACGAAATTCGAAGAAGCGATTATCGAAGAGATGGCAACTGATTTTCCTGTGCTGTATAATAACCTCCTCGCAGAAAGAAACAATGACTGGATGAAAACCATCGATGGTTATTTTGAAACTGATGCAGTTGAATTTGTTCTGGTGGGGAACCTCCATATGTATGGAAATGAGGGACTGCTCAACCAACTGAAAGACAAAGGTTATAAAATTGAACAAATCAGTGCAGGTAAATAAAGGTATGTTCCGTTTGGCTATTTAAGTGCCTCAAACAATACTTCGACAGGGTGTTTTGCCTTTCGTCCGGTTCCGTCTTTGATCTGGTGGCGGCAACTTGTTCCGGGAGCAGAAACGATTACGGATGCATCGGTTTTCCTAACCTCGGGAAGCAATACCAGTTCTCCCACTTTCATTGACAGGTCATAATGTTCTTTTTCATAGCCAAACGAACCTGCCATACCGCAGCAACCCGATGCAATCTCCTCAACGGTGTAATTTTCAGGAAAAGAAAGAATCTTTTTGGTGGTAAGTGTTGAGGCTACCGACTTTTGCTGGCAATGTCCATGCAATTTAATGTGTTGTCCGGCAAGGGTAAACTGATCTTGCGTGATATTCCCTTTGTCCATTTCTGCTGCCAGAAATTCATCAATCATCAGGGCATTTTCAGCGAGTTTTTTTGCTTTCCCACGGTTGTTTTCTTCTGCCAGGTCGGGGTATTCATCCCGGAAAGTTAAAATGGCACTCGGTTCAATACCGATCAAAGGATTTTCCGCATTAACGAGGTCGGCGAGCAATTCAATATTTTGATTGGCCAAGTGTTTTGCCTTTCGCAAAAGTCCCTTTGAAATATAGGTCCGGCCGCTTTGATGATGCGCCGGAACCTCGACCTCATAACCAAGTTTGATCAGTAATTGGTAAGCTTTGATACCGATTTCCGTATCATTAAAATCGGTAAACTCATCGGCAAAAAGATACACCTTACCTTTTGATTGGGCCACCTTTTTATGATTGTTTTGGGCAATCCAGGCTTTTAAGGTTGTTTTGTAAAGCAGCGGTATCGACCTCTTCGGAGCAAATCCAAGGAATTTTTTGAGCCAACCGGATGTAACTGCATTGCTCAACATAAAATTGGTGAGAGCAGGAACCATAGCTCCCAGTTTATTCAATTTTGCAATATTAGCAATGGCCCAAGCCCGCAGAGGAACCTTGTGGGCATCGTAATAATGTTGCAGAAACTCGGCTTTCAGCTTAGCCATATCCACGTTGGAAGGACATTCCGATTTACAACCCTTGCAAGAGAGACAGAGATCCAGCACATCATACAATTCCTTATCATCAAAAGGATTTTCCTTTTCGGATTGGGTAAGCACTTCGCGCAACATATTGGCACGTGCTCGGGTAGTGGTATTTTCATCGCGGGTGGCCATGTAGCTTGGGCACATGGTCCCTCCTATCAAGGCAGTTTTCCGGCAATCACCGGAGCCATTGCAACGTTCCGCCGCCCGGATGATTCCCATATCGTTTGAAAAATCGAAAATCGTTTCGATCTCCCTTACTTTTTTACCGGGTAAAAAACGCAGTGAGGTATTCATCTTAGGTGTGGCAGTTATTTTCCCAGGATTAAAAATATTTTCCGGGTCCCAGGTTCTCTTGATACGGGTAAGCAATTCATAGTTCTTATCGCCGATCATAAAAGGGATAAACTCTCCACGCAGGCGGCCATCACCGTGTTCGCCCGAAAGTGAACCTTTGTATTTTTTTACCAGTTTAGCCGTTTCAAGCGCCACTGTATGAAACAACTCCACATCTTTCGGATCTTTCAGATTCAATACCGGACGTAAATGCAGTTCACCCGTTGCGATATGGGCGTAGTATACACAACTTAGCCCAAGGTTATCCAGCATCGCTTTGAATTCCTTTATGTATGCCGGCAGGTCTTCGGGGCGCACGGCAGCATCCTCCACCACCGGAACGGGTTTGGCATCACCTGGCATGTTCGAAAGCAACCCGAGACCGGCTTTCCGTACCGACCAAACCCTCGGGATATCAGCACCGAATATCACCGGAAAATGGTAACCCAATCCGGCATCCCGCATCTCCTTTTCCATTTTTTCTGTAATGGAAAGAATTTCTTCTTTTGAATCACGGGCAAACTCAACGATCAGCATTGCTTCGGGATCACCTTCGATGAAAAACCTGTTTTTGCGTTGGGTAATGTTTTTCTTGCTCAGGTCCATCACCGTTTTATCCATCAATTCGATGGCTCCGGGCAGATATTTTAATGCCACGAGGTTTCCGTTCAGGGCATCATCCAGTGATTTGCAATGGACACAAACCAGGGCTTTGACCGGAGGAGGCAAGGGATCGAGCGATAATTTTGCTTCGGTAATAAAAGCGAGAGTTCCTTCTGACCCTGCTATCAGCTTTGAGAAATTGAAATTTTCATCCGATCCGCTGAAAGGTGCCGAATGCAAAAGCAAGTCAATCGCATAACCGGTGTTCCGGCGATGAATGGCAGGATGGGGATACTGCTCCTGGATCTCTTTCTGATTTTCGGTATCCATGAGTATCGACTGAATGTTACGGTATAGTTCCCCTTCGAAGTTGTTCAGTTCACATTTTTTCTGAAATTCGTCTTTTTCAAGGGGACCAAATTCAACATCAACGCCTTCGCATAAAATCGTTTTCACAGAGATCAAATGATCACGCGTACTGCCGTAAATCAATGAATGTGCGCCACAGGAATTATTCCCGATCATGCCACCGATCATACATCGATTGGAAGTGGACGTTTCGGGACTGAAAAACAAACCCTTGGGTGCCAGCACCTTGTTCATTTCGTCGAGCACCACACCCGGTTCCACGCGGATCCAGCGTTCTTCTTCATTTATCTCAAGAATTTGGTTCATGTATTTGGACACATCCACCACGATGCCACCTCCAACCACTTGTCCGGCCAAAGAAGTTCCTGCAGTTCTCGGAATAAGACTACTGTTGTGTTTTTTTGCGAAATTCACCAGCAACCTGATGTCTTCTGAATGTTTGGGCAAGGCCACGGCAATAGGAACTTCGCGGTACGCCGATGCATCTGTAGCATATAAAAGGCGGTGGGTGTAATCGGTAAAAATATCGCCTTCGAATTCGCGGGATAAGTCCTGCAAATCAAAATAAATATGACGGTTGATGATCTCGCCGGGTGCTTCCATAAAAGAACCTCAGAATTGTATTGTTTTACTGTTTTTTTTCTTTTTGATAATAGTTTGTACTCTCAAAGATCTTATCGGCTGACTTAGCAATGAATCCTGAATATAATTCTCCATCCTCACCCGCGTATCTCCGGGCAAATTCATAATAACACGATGGTACCGGAAAAGTACCCTCCTCGAATTCAACATCGATAATGCCTGATTTGGTGCTCGATTGTTCGAGCAATTGCTCAGGTGTTCCTTTCACTTCGCCCGCTGAATCGTTCAATAAAAACCCATTTTTTTTAATAAAAGCATTAACGGACTGAATGCTATTGAACTTTTCAAGTTCGTTCACGCTCACTGTAAAATGATTGGCCCGGTATCCGTGAACATACACCCAGGCAGCATATTCCGATTCTTCCCTCAGCTTTTCGAATACCTCATATGATGGAGTACCCCAGCTATTGCCGCTATATACAAGCTTTTCGGAATCAAGCAAAGATTGCGGAATTTTGTCGATACATTGTTTGATGGTTTCCTGCAAAAACGGGCTGAAGTCTTCGAGGATTAACTGGCTGATGAAAATGCGGGGTGCATTTCTGAACGGTTCCAGCTCAAAATGTTTGGCATACAAATGTTTTTGCTCAAAGGTGTATTCACCCTTAAATGAATAACCTGCATTTACGAACGGTCGGGCAAAAATTTCGATGTTCACCCGTGGATCGTTAAAAGTCCGGAATGCAATATGATCGTTTACCACCTGTTCGCCTTCAGCGATAAACAGGTCATAAACCTGCTTTGCATGTGGATTGCGGGTTGTGTAATCTTCCCAGAGTTTGTCGAATAAATGTTGTGCTTTTTCCATTTGATCAGAATAAAAGTTGTAACATAATATCCGGTTTCAGATGCCAATTGTTCAATTCATCCCGGTATTTTTCCAATATTTTTTCAATTTCAGGATATGCATGGTACCGACCTGATAAGATCTCCTGAATGAAGTGGTCAAATTTAACATCTTTCCCGCTAAATTCGAAAAAGGCCTGAACAATTTTACCGTTTTTTACATTCATCGTGATATCGATTCGGTTATTTTGGTAAAGAGATGAATTTGTAAAAATATATTCAGGTGAATAACCGAAGTTCCACTGCCAGGTTTTGTATTTGGTTTTTACGAGTTCTTCAATTGCTTCGATATCACTTTTGGACAATATTGCATCCTGGGTCGTTTCCATTCTCAATGCAATCCGCTCCAGCAACTTTTCTTTAAATTCTTCAACAGGTATTTTTTCATCCAGAAAAGAAGAAATATTGGCAACTTCTGTGCGGATCGATTGAACTGCTTTATCTTTGAAGGAACCCGAGTTTCGTTTGATGGAGTTGCCCAACCTGTTAAGGTCGGAACTATATAATAGGGTTCCGTGATGCAATACTTTATTTTTATAAACATGCTCGCTGTTTCCCGAAATTTTCAGATTTCCGATACGGATGTTATTTTTACCCTCAAAACGGGCATCGACTCCCAAATCCTTCAACGATTCAATCATTGGATCAATAAACATTCTGAAATCGACCAATTTCCCTTTTTCTCCTTTTCGGATAAACGTGAAATTGATATTTCCTTTATCGTGGTAAACTGTTCCGCCTCCGGAAATTCTCCGCACCACCGGAATATTGTTTTTTTTGAGGTAATAGAAATTGATCTCAGCAAGGGTATTCTGATGTTTCCCTACGATCACCGAAGGATTGTTTTGCCAGAGCATACAATAATCATCTTCTTTCGACTTAAGGAGGTATTCCTCAGTCGCCATATTAAAATAGGGGTCAGTTTGTGGGCGCCGCAGAATGATCATCACGGCAAAATTAGGATTAAAACAAACGAAAAGAAATAAAAAAAGGAACAGGGGCGTAGTCCCTGTTCCCGAGTCAAACCATAATAGTAAGGCGTAGGGAGATTTTATTTAGTTTCGACCACTGCGTACTTCGATAATTTCCAAAACTCCTGGGGATTGTTCACGATCATATAAGTGATCGTATCGTTCTCAGTTACCCACTCATAGGAGTCCGCAGGGTGCTCAGTGATTAATTCGGCTTCCGTTGAGAACACCGGGAAGCTTTGTGTTTCAGAGATGTTAACCTCTGTAAAATACTCGTTACTTATATTTTCATTTAGCGTTTTGGTAGCACCGATTCCGAGCAAACCGCCTTCTTTGGTGATAATGTGCTTCTCTTTCAATTCTTTAGCATTACCGTAGGTGATGTAGGCCTTGTTCAACTGATCCACCTGATAGTCGATCACTTTCTTTTGAAATTTCACAGAATCCTCAATTTTAGCAATTTGCACGTTCATCTGGGCTATTTCTTCTTTTTTCACTGCCAGTTCACCGGTTAATGTTTCGATGGCCTGATCTCTTTCTTCGATAGTTTGGCTTAACATAGCCAGTTTTTCGTTCAGACTGTTGATCTCAACACCTGAGCTTTTCAGCTTTTTGTTAAGATCTGCAATCTTTTGTTTATTCTTCTCAATCAGCGCATTAATGGTCTGAATGTCTTGAATGATCTGTTTTTTCTCATCACCCTTAAATTCAGGGTTTTTTGACTGATTGTCGAGAATGTTTTCCTGTTCTTTGATGAATTTTATATCTTTTTCGATCTGGTTGAAAGTCGCCATATAATCGTTGATCAGCGAATCTCTCTGATGCAGTTTGAGGGCGAGTGTATTGCTACGATTTTCCCTAACCTGCAGTTCAGCTTCCTGTGTTTTTTGATAATCCGCGAAAAACAGGTAAGCTGCTATCGCGATCATCACAAAAACGGCTGAAATTCCAAATATTATTACACTTTTAGTTTTCATTTTATATATCTCCTTTTTCTTTTAAAAGTTCATGATAATTAACCTCGCGTCACTTTTTTCAAATTGCATTCCAAAAAAAGAACAACACGCAAATTACTGATATTAAACACGCTGCTAAGAAATGAGATAAAATAAGCTGTCAATTTGCAATGGGTTTTCGCAAATTGACCGACTAAACACGAAAAATGGGATGAAAATATCTATTGGGCTTCATCTTCCTCTTTAAGGATTCGATAAATAGTTGAAACGCTGATATCAAGTTTTTCAGCAACCGATTTCTGGTTGTTATTAAATTTGGTAAGGTATGCTCTTATGATCCTTCGATCATAATCCCGAAGGGTCATTTCATCGTTCAGCAATTCTGGCAGGGGATCGTCATTATCAAATAAAATATCACGCGATTCGATCTGATCTGAAGCTGTGAGTGCAGCAGCCAGTTCAACAACAGATTTAAGCTCACGGATATTGCCGGGAAACGAGTATGTCAGCAGCTTTTTTTGAGCACCTTCGGAAAGATATTTTTCTTCCATCTCGTTTTCTTTGCAAAAATTGGACATGAAATAGCGGGCCAGGATCAAAACGTCTTTTCCCCTTTCGCGAAGGGGTGGCAGTTCGATGGGCAAACCAAGCAACCTGTAATATAAATCTTTACGGAATGAACCATTTTTAACTTCTGCTGAAAGGTTTTTATTGGTGGCAACAATGATTCGGCAATCTGATTTCACAGGATCATTGCTTCCTATCCTGGTAAATTCTTTTTCCTGAATGGCCCTAAGCAATTTTGCCTGGAAAGCAGCATCCATCTCTCCAATTTCATCGAGAAATAGGGTGCCATGATCGGCTTCCTCGAATTTACCGATACGCCGGTATCCAGCACCTGTAAATGCACCCTTTTCATGACCAAACATTTCGCTTTCAATCAGTTCACCAGGTATGGCCGCCACATTTACCGGAACAAATTTATTATCTCTTCTTGGCGAATTGTAATGTATGGCTTTGGCAACCAATTCTTTTCCGGTTCCTGTTTCGCCTGTTACGGTAACGGTTATGTTTGTTTCGATAGCTTTCTTAATCCGCTCAAAGACCTTTTTAATAGGTTCGCTTTCACCAATTATAGAACTCTGGAAGTCATATTTTTGCTGCACTTCTTTTTTAAGTGCCCTGATCTCTTTCCTAAATCCCAAACCCTGCCTGATATTTTGAATAGTATTGAGAAGTCTTTCTTTTATATCCTTCGACTTTACAATATAATCATAGGCCCCGAACTTCAACAGGTCGACAACCGTTTCGATATCGCTTTGTTCGGAAATCAGAATTACCTGAATATCAGGATCAGCATTTTTAATTTCTTTGAGTACTTCCAAACCGGTAGTGTCAGGTAACCTGTAATCAAGGGTGACCACATCGGGTTTTTCATGCAAACTGGCAAGACATTCTTTACCGGAAAAGAAAGAACGGATCACATAATCGGGATTAAGACCGAGGGTATGGACCAAAAGCCTGTTATACCAATCGTCGTCTTCAACCACAAATATTTTGAAAGGCCTGTCTTCCATTATCCGGCAATTATTGAGGGATTAGTTCACAAATGTACGGGAATAGTTTGAATTCGTTTTCAGTTTTCAATTTTTTCGATGTGCTCACGGATCATTTCCTTAACCCTTTCATAATCGATTTGCACTTTTTCGACCACAGCACTTATTTCGATGGTTTTGGTTTTGGCTTCAGCAAGCTGTTCTGCTTTTTTAATATTTTCAAGCAGGGTTGCAGCACCAATATGCCGACATGGTGAGGCCATTTTGTGTGCTACATTGCCTATTTCTTCATGATTTTCATTAGCAAGCGCATTCTTGATCCTAACCAATCCAGCATCAAAAGAATCGACAAACCGCTCCAGCATCTCCTTCACAAAAGCTTTATCATTTCCTGCAAATCGATAAAGCTCATCCAGATTCAGCAATTGGCTTCCATTTAGGAGCGGTTTTTCTTCGGCCATTGTTACCTCAGGAGTATGATTGATTTTTTCTGATCCCGATTCCCGGATATTCGTAATGGTTTTCAGCAATAACTCTTCGGTAAAGGGTTTCGGCAAATAGGCGTCAATCCCTCTTTTCTTATAATCTGCAACCTGCTCAGCACTAACAGCCGTAGCTGTTGTTAGGATAATGGCAGTTTCGCCGGTTGATTTTCTTACTTTTTCACGAATATGTGACGCAACTTCAAATCCATCAGGGCCAGGCATTTGTACATCTAACAATATAAAATCAAAATGCTCCGAACTTATTTTTTCGATCGCTTCATACCCGTCGGTTGCCTCATCAGTTGGCACTTTCCATTTAAAGAGAATGGCCTGCATGAGTTTCCGGTTATATACTTCATCATCAACTATCAGAAACCTGAAGTTGCGTATGTAATCAGGTACATTGATCTCACCTTCAATAAATCTATCCACTTTGTTTTTATCACCCTCCTGAAGTGAAAGCAGGCAAATGAATTGAGTGCCTCTGCCGGGTTGACTTTCCACATGAATATCGCCTTCAAACAAACTTACCAGTTTTCTAACAATTGAAAGACCCAATCCGGTTCCGCCGTATTTTCGGGATGTTCCGCTTTCAGCCTGTGTAAAATCTTCAAATATTTTATCAAGATTCTTCTGATCAATACCAATTCCGGTATCTCTCACAACCAATTTGATTAGCAGGTCCGCGGCTTCTTTTTTATCCACTGAAAGTTCGATGGCTACAGTTCCTTCTTTAGTAAATTTGATGGCATTACCAACGAGGTTAATAATGATTTGTTTAAGACGAATGATATCAGCACAAAGCACTTCAGGAACCTGCTCATCAACCTTTGTGACGAATTCAGTTTGTTTTTCTTTTGCCTGGTTTTCGAACAGGAGTTTAACTTCTCCGATCAGGTCTGCTGTAAAAAAGTGTACGGGTTCAAGTTTCATTTTGCCTGATTGAAGCTTCGAAAAGTCAAGAATATCATTGATGATCCGAACCAGGTGATCGGTGGAAGATTTCACGATGCGGAGTGTACCGGCTACCCCTTCTTCAAGTGGTTTTTTAAGCAACTGATCAACGAAACCACTGATTACATTTAATGGTGTTCTGATCTCGTGGCTAACATTCGCTACAAACAGCTCTTTTGTTTTGGCAAGGTTTTCGGCTTCTGCTTTAGATGCTTCCAAAGCTTTTCTTGATGCGCGGGAACGTCTGACATAAGTAAAAATAACAAAAATCACCACAATGGCAGAAAGCGTTGCAGAAACAGCCAGCCACCCGATCCAGCGGTAAGTTTCCATGGCCAGCGTATTGGCTTCGTCAGCTTTTGCCAACCTGTCGCTTTGTTCATCTGCCTTTAATTTGTTAATCAGGCTATATAAACGGGCGGTTATCTGGTTGCTTGTTGATGCAAGCTTAATTTCCTTCTGTTTCAGTTTCTGAACGTGTTGCTGCTGCTCTTCCCTGAACTGCTCAATATCTTTAACTATCTTTTCTTCCTGAATCTCCTGCTTTTTCTGTCGCTTAAATATTTTTTTAAATATACTTCTGTTTTTCCGAAGACTGTCGCTCTCAATTTTGGATTCCAACTGTTCAGAAATCGTATCCAGCAGCTGGTTGGCAACATTCGTATTACTCAGAGCGATCATATCGTTCCATACTCCAACCTTTTGTTCTATAAGATCACCAACCGTGTCAATCTGTTGCTGAAAACGGTCATTTCCCATTGCTGTTTCCCTTAATTTAACGATCTGATCATCAATGCCGGAAAGCAAATTTTGGTAAGGTCTTAAATCTTTTTCCTCACGCGTATAGGTATAGATCCTAACGCTGTTTTCAGCCTTATCAAGACTTGTTGCCAAATCGCTTATCAAAAGCAATTTCTCGTCGGGGCGGGTCTCTTCATGGATAGATGATACGATGGAAGATATGCTTGTATAGGCGAGATATCCGGTGGCTATCACCAAAGCAACACCGATAGTAACCAAAATGCCTACAAATATTTCAAAAGCATGTTTTCGCATGAAATGAAAACCTTACAATGTGTTGATGAAATTCAGGAACTGACCGTCCATATAACGGATTTGAAGGGATTAATGTTTTCACATTTTCTGATTATTCAATCAACCTAAATAAGGATTGCAACAAATCAGTAGATTATGAAGAGCCTCTCAGGGGACTCGAACCCCCGACCTGCTCATTACGAGTGAGCTGCTCTACCAACTGAGCTAAAGAGGCAAATGGATGCGCAAAATTAAAGAATAATTGAGATGTAGAAATTAAAAAAACCAGGATTGATAATTTTTCGAATTGAAATCTTAAAATTTGTGAATTCCCTGTTACTATTTTCCCTGTAACCGTCCAAATAACAAAATTCTTAAAATGGAAACAGAAGCATCTAATAATAAATTAGTAAGACTCCTTACCTGGGGATTGCTTGTTTTACTTATACTTTTCTGGATTTATGTTTTATCCTAATCCGGTAAAATGTTCCACTTTCGGCTGGGGCAGTATATTTTAAGAAAGTAAACATTCCCTTTTTATTATAAGCTCAGAGGCTGCTGGTAAATATAGTTTTATTGGGAGGATTAACTTCGTTGATCCTTGTGCGGGGGATGACATTTTGAAAAACCAGACACTTCGTGTCTTTTGGGTTTTTTTGTTTCTCCGCCTTACTGAGCAAGCTCAGAGGCTGCGAAACAAAAAAACCCGGCACCAAATTGCCAGGTTTTCAATTGTCGGGGTGAGAGGATTCGAACCTCCGGCCTCTTCGTCCCGAACGAAGCGCGCTACC
>JAGQVF010000082.1 GCA_020438135.1 Bacteroidales bacterium
GTTTTTGCTAATTCTGCAAAACGTTTAAGTTCCTCTTTTTTTTTTTTTTTTTCTTCAATTTTTTCAGGAGATAATAGTTCTATTTCTCCCTCCTGGTCACTATCCTCATCCCACTCATCTTTTACTTCTTCATACAGTTCAAAATTTTGAGAAATATCTTCTTCAATTGCTATTTCCTGACTGTTCAAAATTCCTTGGAGTCTTTTATACAATCCCTCAAGTGTTCCCTGAATTGCAAAGGTTGAAGATGCCAAAAGCTTTCTTAAAATAAGCGTCATCAATTGTCTTTGACTGTTTGGCAGTGCATTTAGATTATCACGTTGTAAATATTCTGAGACAAGATCGTATAACTCCTTTTCTTCGGGATAAGGATAGAATTCTTCAACTAAGGCAATCCTATTAGTATATTTAATGTATTCCAGAACTTGCTTTCTTAGGGTACGTTGACAAATTGGTTTCAACCGGGATTTCAAATCGTCATAGCTCCCATTATCAGATAAACGTGAATACTGGCTTTTATAGCTTTTTAAATCCCCAAAAGCATAATCATCAATAATACTTACAAGTCCATATAATTCGAGTAATGAATTTTGCAAAGGAGTGGCTGTTAACAAGACTTTTTTACAATGGTTAAATGAATCCTTAATTGATCTGCCAATAATATTTGAGGGTTTATAAACATTTCGTAGCCTATGGGCTTCATCAATAATCACCATATCCCACTTAATTTGCCTGATTTCCAATTCCTTTGAGCGGGCAAACTGAAAGGAGCAAATAACTATTTCCCTCTGATCAAATGGATTGCGTTTACCATCTTTCAGTAATTTATTAAAAGATTTAGCTTCAAGAATCATGGAAGGTAAATAAAATTTATCCATCAATTCCTGATTCCATTGTTTTCTTAAGTTGGCGGGTGCGATAATCAGCAAGTTTCTTTTTCTTTCAGCCCATTTTTGGGAAAGTATAATACCTGCTTCAATAGTTTTACCAAGTCCAACTTCATCTGCTAACAATGCACCTTTAGAAAGGGGGGATTTAAATGCAAATAACGCTGCCTCAACTTGATGCGGGTTTAAATCAACCTTTGCATCCTGAAGTGAGGCTGTCAGTTTGCCTAAGTCATCTGCTGAAATTCTTTTTGTTAATTCATATGCAAAATATTTTGCGTGATATCTGGTCAAATTCATTTATTTGTTAAATTGGATTACTTAAAGATGATAATACGTTGGATCAATCTAATATATTTTTTAACATCCACAAATGTACTCGGAATTAAGAGATTATACAAAGAATCTTAAGAATTATAGAACATTACCATTAAAGAAAAGAATAGCTAGCAACTTACCATTCTGAGGATTCTTTCACACAAGTTGAGGATTCTTTCACCCATTCTGGTCAATGTTTCACCCGACCTGAGAAAGTTCACTTTTCCACCACTATAATATTGCATTTGCAAATCGAGAAAACAGCAAATGCAGGGAAATAAACAGAAAAAAACAACGCTAGGATTAGTTGCCTCTTTCCAACGCCAGATAAAATCCGGCGATCAATACGATAAACTCTTCCCCAAACCTGATTTTTCTGATACCCTCCTGCAAGAAGGCAATGTAAATGATACGGTCTTCCTGATGGGTGAATACATCCAGAAGTACAAATCAGATACAGCCAAGCTTGCTCCCATCCTCAAGGGTAAATCCCTGGAAGAAACCTTAAGAAACAACTGGAACTTTGTTTACAACCATATCCAGTACAAACTGGATACGCCAGGCATAGAAGAACTGAGGCGACCAGCCAGAACCTGGGCAGAAAGAAAATCCGGTGTAGATTGCGATTGTTATACGATTTTCCTTTGCACACTGCTGCTCAACCAGGGAATAGAACCGGTAATCCGGATTGTTCAAATTCCACCAGCAACCAGTTTTCATCATGTTTACCCCATAGTTTACAAAAACAAAAAATCGGGGGAGTACTACACCCTGGATGTTGTTTTGGATCGCTTCAATTACGAAAAACCATTTTCAAAAAAACGAGATTATACAATGGATGAATTAGGAATCCCCATTAAAGGATTGCATGGCATTCCTCATAATAAAAGCCTGATCTGCTTAGCAAATGTCTGTAGTGACAACCTGGGATCAACAGATGATCGGGTGTATGCCCGATTGGTTGCAACCAGGGACATCATAGCAGAATACCCGACCTCGGTTGCCCCTTTTGAAAATCCCAAACGATTTCTAGAAGAGCTCAATTATGCCATAGATAATTGGCATACACCCAACCGGGACCAGGCATTGAAGATCCTCGCTCAGAGGGAAAAACAACTGGATGAAATTGAACCCCTTAATGGCCCGATAGACAATATTGGGGATGATCTGGAAAATATGACCGATGATCAGGTTGAAGCCATGGTTGATCTTTTATCCGGTGCATATGATTCATTCGAAGAAATTGAAACAGGAGAAGATCTTGGAAGAGTTTTACTGGCAAAGGACAAACGACTCAGGGAAAAACAATTCCGGTTAAATCGAAAACTGAAGAGTTCACCCCGAAGAAACCACCGGAACATTTCCAGGAGGATCCGGTCCATATCCAGGTTGAGAAGCAGGATCAACCAGGTCAATACACTGGATCAACGAGGAAAAAGCAAACTGGCCAGGGTAATCAAACAAACCTACGCTGAAAAACCCAACTATATACAACCTAAAATCCAGGAAGAAAAAGTCAGTGACCCCATAAATCAGCTTCCGGAGACAAATATTCTACCCATCGAACAGCCAATTCCTGAAGTAAAGCAGCCGGAGCAGGACTTCATTTACCTGGAAGATTTTGCTGAAAGTTATCCTGAGCCTGAAATGGATTACCCGGAAACACCAACAGACTATATCGACATTTCCCCGGTGGAAGAAAACTACGGTACTTACGAAAATGATCCCTACGATGACTGGTTGGAACTGATGGAAGATTACCTTGACGATATGGAGGATCTTGAAGATGATATCTCCCTGGCAGAACTGGAAGAATTAAATGGACTTGGAGCAGCTGAATTGGGAGCCTTCTGGCATAAACGAAAAAAACGGTTGGAGTTAAAACAGAAACGCCAGGAGAAAAGGCTAAAAAAAGCCGAAAAGAAAGGCAAAACAAACCGTGTCAAGCGCCTTACCGCCAAGCTTGAGAAGAACAAAATCAAACAAGAAGATGCGGGCAAATGGAAAAAAGTCAGGAAACAGTGGAGAAAAGACAACAAACGGGGATTCTGGCAGGGAGTTCAGAAGGCCGGTCAGGGAGCCATCAATGCCATAGTCAAGTTTAATCCACTCTCCATTGCAGTGAGGAACGGGTTTTTAGCTGCACTAAAACTTAACGTCAAGAAAATGTCCTCACGACTCAAATGGGGGTATGCTACAAAAGAACAGGCTTTAAAACATGGAATGACCATGGCAAGGTGGTTACACACAAAGAAAGCCCTTGAAAAGGTCGAAAAACTGTTTGTAGATAAAACCAAAGGGAGTAAAGAGGCCTTAAAAAATGCCATCATCAAAGGCGGAAAGGGATTGAATGGGATTGAACTGGATGGTCTCGGTGCCGCACCTATTGCAGCCGTTGCTGCTGCAGCCACTCCATTGATCATCGCCGTAGTAAAGATTCTTCAAAATTCAGGTTTGATGGATCCTGCAGTTAAGATTGAAAAGGTTGAAGAAGACATCAAAAAAGGAGATCTTAAGAACAACACCGATATCCCACCTTCGGAATTCGATGAAGTAGAGCTGGATATTGAAAAATCCTGGTACCAAAACAGGGGGGTCAAAATAGCAGGCATTGCCGGAGGGGGGCTTATCCTTTTAGGATTGGGATACATGGCTTACAATAAAAAACAGAAGCATAATTCTCATCCGGTAAAAAAATCTGTTGGATCACTTTCCGGTAATTCCCAGGAGAAACCTACTCGAACTAGATCCCAAAAGGCCACAAAGACCAAAGAAGAGCCCATCAAGGAAATCACTTTAACTTAATTAAAAAGGTAATATAATCTTAAAACAAGCAAACATGAGTACAGCAAAACAACGAAGGGCAGCAGCCCATGCAAGGCGGATGAAGACTTTGAAAAAGAAAGGTCTTGCTGGATTGGTGCCGAATATGAAAACAAACCAGATCCTGGATGTGCTGAAAAGAGGTGGCCTGATCGCAGTGGGTGTCATTGCAGGCCGGGAACTGGATCACAAAGTGTTTAAATCCGGTGAAAAAACTGGATTTAAAAAATGGATCGGCACCATTGCCAAGGCTGGTGGTGGCGTCATGCTGGCCACCCAAAAGAACGATGTAATCAAATACATCGGGGCTGGTCTTGCAGCTGAAGCAGTGGTTGAGACTGCTGGCAAGGTCATGAACAAAGACATCCTGGGAGAAGGAATCCTTTCGGGTCTGGAAGGATGGGATATTTCCGGATTCCTGTCAGGAGATGATGTGGATGTGTATGAAGAATTGCCTCCATTGGCAAATGTTCACCAAATCCCTGAATCTTCACGACGGGTGAACAACGATGTATTTGAAACGGAAGTTGAAGAGGACTACGATGATATTATGCTTTAAGCATAATATCATGCATGAATTTAAACAATCCTCCTACGCCAAAGCTTTGGAGGATGAAAGGTAAAGTAATCTATAAAACAATTTTAAAACAGACAGAACAATGGACTTAGGACAAATTAATCAATTATTGGCCGATTATGATGGTGAGATCGAAGGTCTTCTGGCGGGTATTCCCGATGAAGAACTCGTGGGTGCATTCCGCAGGAATCCCAGGGCAATGCGAAAAGTAATCGGAAGAAACAGAATTATTCCCCAGGCCAATTCCCGACATGAATTGGCAAAACGGATGAGCAGGCTCAAAAGCGATGTGCGCGGGGGATTGGCAAAACAACAATTGCAATCGGTTGAATCCGGATTGTTTGTGATCAAATCAATCTCAAACAAACAGCATGTTAAAATGCTCCAGGATTCCGATAACAAGGAGACCGGTTACAGCATGATCAATGGTGGTAAACTTGAAAAAGGTGAACCCATGCTGTTGAGTGGCATCACCATTTTATATGGTTTACACGCTACCGATCCCATTGAGGATTCATCCAAAGCGGCAGCAGCTGTTTGGCAACCCATTCCTGATGTGCTCAGGTTGGGTCAGTTTGAATTCAAAGGCAACGGTAAAACGTTGATCCCATGGCATACGATGGAAGTATTTGCCAGGAATTATACCCACGTACATGCTGACACTGTCAATGGATTGGGTTATGCCTATGCACTTTCATCCGGATCTCCTGTGGGCTTTTATAAATTCGACAATCCAAAATTGATCGAAACACAAACCGCCATGGAGTTTAACCTGGAGTGGGGCGCTAATGCGGCAGCAAATTCTGCTCTGTACGTGTGTTTCCACGGATCACGGGTTTACAAACATTAATTCCTTTTTGTCAGGCTTGCGTTGTGGGGAGCAATCCCCGCAACGCTCTTTAATAGCAATGTATGATCACAGAAAATGTAGAACGGTTTTATCAGAAAAAGACCATCCCCATCAAAGCGGCTAACCAGGATGTGGTGATTGACTTTGATACACCAAGAGAATGGGATAGGGTTGTTGAAGTTATCATCTATGGTGATGCCAATTATGTAAACAACCGGAACTGCCAGTTTACTCAACCATTCAAGATCAACAACACGGAGTTCTATCCGGTTGACTTTGATACCTATTTGCTTTTCCCCAGGAAGGAAAACGAACGTTACCGGATGGTCAACGAGGAAGCGAATGGTTCAAAGGTCGAGGGCAAAATTGTAGATCCTTCTGTAACCGGATTTGCAGCATATGAACTGACGATTGTACTGGTATTGGAAAGAGACATCCGCAATGGGTAAAGGGATAAAATATAAGCGACAGGTACTTCAAGTAAGCATGAGTGAAGAAAACATTGCCAATGCTTATGTGCTGGATGCGGAGATACTTTCTTATAGCAAGCGGGTAACGCACATAACCATGTATACCAAAGATGCCAGGAATATTTCCTACAAGAACTGTCAGTTATATGAACCTCTAAAGATCAATGACAACGTAATTTATCCAACCGGCTTTGATGCCTACCTGTTGTATCCCATTCCGGGAAGCGATTGCGAAATCCACCAGGAAGTCAATATTCCATTGGAAAATGGAGCCAGGATAAAAGGTCGGTTTACCAATCCCAACAGTGCTCAATCACTGATCATTGTATTGCAACTGGAAACTCAGTAATGGCAGAAGGAAAGAAATACATAGTAAAACAACTGGGTAGTTTTGACGAGACAAAACAGGTGATCAAGTTTTCCTGGAAACTGCCTTCTTATTGCAAGGCTCTCACAGGGGTTACCCTGTTTTCACCCGAATTGATTCAAAACTCAGCAGCAAACTTAAATGCCGAACTTTCCATTTGGTTGAACAACCAAAACACACCCGTCGGAAATTACCTTTTTACGCTAGGTTATCATCAATCAGATGATCAGCAATCCAGGATGTTTGATGTGAATCAAGAGCTGATCAAAGGGAAGGAGATCACAGGATTTGTCAAGTACCTGGTCGGTGCACTACCATTTAATATCCACCTGATTTTAGAATGTAAGCTGTAATGGAAGGGATCATCAAATTATTCATAGAAAACCGGATGAAGGAGATGGGATTTGAAAGATTCCATTTCAAGGTGTCTCCCATTACAATCAAAGTTGGAGAAAGTGTTTCATGGGTAAATGCACATAACGAATTTTGGTATTTATTTGATGTAAACCAGACAGAAGATTCATTCACCATAACGGCCAATAACAACATCATCACCCAGGATGAATTTGTCGTGGATGGTGTTCCCTTTATCACTTATGAATTTACAGGTGATATCAAGATTGAGAACGCTGAAGCCCAGTCAGACCAGACCTTTCTTTTTTATCGCGTAATCCCCCAATAGCATGACAGAAACCATAGGAACATATCGCTACATGAATGAACTGAGGCAACTGCAGGACATGATCAAAAACTATCCGGCTGGAGCCAATGGAAAAGGTTGCGAATATTCAATTTACTATGTGGTACCGGGTGATCAGGAATGGAAACAGGTTGAATGGCCCAGTGCGGATCATAAACGATTTGTAAAACGAGCGGAAGAAATTATTGAGCTTTTCGAACCGGATGCACTGAAGGTAGTCCTGCACATTAAAAACAAAAAGCAAGAACACATTATCCGATTGGTGCTGGAAAAACACATTCCAGTCATCGATGGAAACAATCAGAAAAAGCTTGACAAAAGATACCAACGCCAGACAGAAATGCAAGAAAACAATACACATACCCAGGGATTAAGTGGGCATAATCCTCCTGAATACAGAAGCGAATCAGGATTAGGGGCTCTTCAGATGCAAAACCTGCAAAAGGACTTTGATATCAAACTACTGCAACGGGATATTGACCAGTTGAAAAAGGAAAGCCAGAAGCTTGAGCAGGAAAACAAGGAGCTGACCGAAGCCCTCTATGAATACGAAAACAAGGCAGATAAAGGGAAACTGGAAAACCTGGGATTGCTGATCGGGGCAGGAAAGCTATTAAAAATGGACAATCAATCGCTGCTAGGATTAGCCGGAATGCTGATGGGCGATGGCCAGGCTGATATGAACCTTTTGACTGAATCGTCAGAAAACGAACAAAAAGGGGGTGGCCTGGATCTTTCCGGCAGCAATCCCGAACGTGAAGAAGCAATATCAACGATCAATGTATTCCTTGGTGGTATTGAAGAAGAAACATTCAGAAAAGTGATCACCCTGCTTCAACTCATCGAAAAGCAGAACTTCCTCGTGGATAACCTTTTAAAATATGCCCTTCAACAAAGTTCAGAAAATCTAAAGTCAGACAATACCGATTAACAATGGAATTTACCTACAATTTTAAAATAAGCGGAAAAACCAAAGAGGAAGCGGACCAACTGGCCAAAGCGCTGCATGTAATCTATACAAGCATCAAAAACGAAGACTTGATCTGGGTTTCCGAAAAGATCAAGGAAGATCCAAAAGTGATCAACAAGGTTGTCAAAATCGCTAACAATCCCTTGGTGAAAAGACTATGGTAAAAGGCAGTGAAAATAGTATGGGTAATCCTCTTGTTGCAGCTACAGCAGCCAAAGTGATCAGTGATAATTCACCCCAGATCATGAAAGGTGTTAAAACCGGGTCCATGATTATTGCCGGGGCGGGATTGATCTATTTTGGAAGAAAATACCTGAAGAAAGTTGCTCAAAACAAACTACTCAGACAAGCTGGAACCAATCCGGAGGTCAGAGCTGCAGTAGATATTTACCAGGCTATCCCCGATGGATTAAAAAAAGGCCAGGGAGGATTATTCAATCCCATCGGACTGGCAAGGGATGCCATGAACCAGGTGAAGAGAATCTGGCAACGGACGGATACAGACAGGATCCTGAATGTAGCTAAAAGCATTCACACCAAAAACCTGGATATCGATAAGGTTTACCGCTATTTCTATAAGCTATATGGGGAGCAACTGTATTTGTTATTAAACACAGCATTGGAACCTGGCGAACTTGCCAAGTTCAATAATTATTCATCTTCCGGTACAGCATCCTCAACACCAAAAATCTCAGGTCAGAAGTATGCTGTGGTTAAAGTCAATAACCTGAATGTTCGCAAAACCCCGGAGAACATGACCTGGACACAGGTTTTTAAAAAATCCAATAAAATAGGGACTGCACCATTTGGAAAAGTCCTGGGACTTACAACCGGCAGGGAGGTGTTTGATGAAGAACACAATGTGGTATTTGTGGAATTGAATGTTTGGGATACCAAGTACAAAGCTCATATTGCCTATGCCTGGAAAGGAGGTTTGAAATTCCTGACCATTCCTGAATTACAAAAGGAGTTCAATACGAATAATTACAGTGAGATTTTAAGAGGCAAACAAGTATACAGGATTGATCCGGATAGTTTGAACGGAATAGAAATGATTACAGAAGGAGGGATTGGATAATATGGCCCTTCTTTTTGAAAATAAGGTCAGGGGAGTGGATAAACAGTCTTTTATCCAAAAAGTCAAGCAAGTGGCTTATATGTTGGGTTATGATCCCGAGTGGTTGATGGTGGTGATGAACAATGAAAGTGGTTTTGATCCTGGAGCTGTCAATCCTCATTCCGGGGCAACCGGTCTTATCCAGTTTATGCCGGAGACGGCCACCTGGTTAGGTACTTCTACCGGTCAATTAAAATCCATGACCCGAAACCAACAACTGGACTGGATATTAAAATATTACCAGCAATGGAAGAAAAGTGGTAAAAAAGCCAGCAATTCGACTGACCTTGCATTGATTACTTTCTATCCTTATGCAGTTAACCAGCCGGATACCTATAAAATCGGAAGTGAAAAATCAGCAGAGAGGGCCAGCACCATTTCGAAACAAAATCCGGGATTGGATATCGATAATGATGGATTCATTTCTGTATTGGACTATAAGAAATGGCTGGCCACAAGACTTCCCGAAGGATTGAGCAAGGAAAAAACTTCCGCCATCATTGGTTTGAAGGCTACAAAAATAGGTGCAAGCGTACTATCCGTTATTGCCCTGGTATATGCAGGTCGTTATTTTATGTTTTACCAAAAAACCACGGAATAATGTACCTGATCTATCTACGAAGGCTATTGAAGAACATCGGCGGCGATGCAGGTACAATCGATGCCAACAGACCGATCAATATTTCACCGGATGGAACCAATTTTGGCAATCCGAACATGCCTATTGCAGATTTCCTGGAGCAGTATTTCTTTGATAGCTATGCACCGGTGATCAATTCTTTTTCCGGTGGAACCACATTGGAAAAAGGAGAAAACAA
>JAGQVF010000083.1 GCA_020438135.1 Bacteroidales bacterium
CCGCTCATCTCACCCGGCCATGAGGCATAGGGGGCCTCAACAACGGCATCCACCAGGTAATAGGGGATGATGGTTTTATCGGGATGTTTGCGGATCTCGCTGGTGTCGACAATTTTTTCGGCACTGATGATCAGGTTTTTACAGGCTCTCGACATTTCAAATGCAAAACCGCTGATGCCATCGATCTGGCAGTTGCCGTGTTTGTCGGCGCGATGCACATGAATAAACCCGGTATCAACGATCAATGCGGGCAGCATGGCAATGGTTTGCCCGGTAAAGGGACACTCTACAGCAACGGCAGCCGATTTTTTAAAGGTGTCGGTGCCGAGCATACTGCGGGAGGCAATGCAGGGAACACCCATGCTGGCAGCTTTGAAACGCCACGTGAGTGCAGCATTCGACCACTCAACGATCCGTTTTACGGAACCATCTTCTACGCGGCGGCGCATGTTGCCGGAAATTCCAAACACTTCAAGCCCGATGTAGGTGAAGTCGATCTCCCGCACAAGGTCGGCAGCAAATAAAAGGTCGAGTTCGTGGACACCCTGTCCGACAATCCTGAAATCTTTTTTACCGGATCGAACCAGTGCCCGGGTAAGGCTCATCGGGCAACGAACTGTGCCGTAGAGCTCAAAACCGATGTAATCACCGTCCTTCACAAATTTTTCGATGGCCTCATCTTCGGTCATGGTTTTGTCGATGAGGGCTTTGGATTTGTTCCTGTTGTGCTCCCTGAATCCATCCAGGTCGATGGGTTGGATGAGCTCGCCCTCGCCCATGTCAACAACAGAAATGTTACGAAGTTGTGTTCTCATTGTATCTTGTTTTTTAACTGTATTTCGGGATATTTGAGATGTCCGGACTTTTGGAGATCGATATTACAAGTATGCCGAGTATGAAGTTGCGAAAATCTCTTTCCAAAACTAAGGAATTTCAGCCCTCAAAAAAATGAATAGCCTTATTTATAATGAGTTTAAGGAAGAAGGCAGGAAGACAAACTTATTTGTGAATGGTTAAAAGAAGTAGAATAGACCGGAATGAACACATTCAGAGGTTCCGGTTACTTCTGTAAATTCCTGAAGGTTGAAAACTTCTATTGGTGAAGATTGGCGTATTCTTTTCAGATTATTTCTCCTGGTAACATCTTACCCAATCAATTTCCATTGAGGCAGGAAGACCTGCATCCGATGGTTTTCCGGTGATGCCGGAACTAAATACGAGGTACATTTCTTCGTTGGGAATGTTGTTGGATTGTTCATGAACCACCACTTCATTGATCTTCCATGTGAGCTTACTTTTGGACCATTCAAGTGTATAAATGAAAAAATCCTGTGATACATCCAATCCCGTGAATTTGGAAGCATTCCTGGCAGGTGAAGAATCCCCTTTTCCCTGGTTGTAAACATGGCCTACATCTACCTTCGACTTTTTATCCTGTAGCCTTAAAATGTCGACATGGGGAAGGTTTTTTTCGGAAGCCATCCAGAAGTTGTAGTTGACCGGTTTGGCAAAGTTCACCTTGATTTTGGCTTCAATTTTTCCAAATTTCTGTCGGTGCGATCTCGCTGTGCTCACCAATCCGGTGGTATATTCAAACTCCTGGGGTATAAATCCAAAAGGCATTTTCCATACCTGGCCTGTGGCTTTTTCGCGGCGGGTTGTAATTTTCAGGGTGTTGCCTGTTTCTATATTCTTCCCATCCGTGGGAAAGGCTTTGTCGGTTTCGAGTGCGTATGCTCCGTTAATGAGTTTATCTCCCCAGTAATAGCGGGTCATCCATTTTTCCGTATCCAGTTTTTTTGCAGAAAAAGTATCTTCAAAAACAATTTGCCAACGCGTTATTTCTTTGAATTTATCTGCATCTTTTAAGCCGAGGTACCATTTGTACTTTTTGCTGTTTTTAAACTCGTCGAATTTTTTCTTTTTATTGTTCTCAGCTTCAAGTTCAGATGTGGCTGTTTTCAGTGCTTCTTTATGTTCAGGCGATTGCAGATATTTCCCCAATGCCTGGTGATCGTTGAATTCTTTTGAGTTTTCGAAAGAGGTATATGCTGTGTATGCTGCTGATTTCTCAAACTTCAGGTACTTTTTGATCGAAGGTGATTTCTGAAGTTGATTCAATCGCTTTTGTTTGGCTTCCTGATCTTCTTTATTGTTTTTAGAAGCAGGATTTGCAATTTCCTTTTTCAGGTTGTTGAATTCTGCCAGTTCCTTCGAACCTGCGAACGATTGATGGTCTCTGAGTTTTGCAGATTCCCGGAAACGGAAATGTTTTTTATACTGTTTCGATTTTTTCTGATCCTCGTACTTTTTAATTTTGGCTTCTTCGGCAGATCTTACTTTTTCGTTTTCCGCAACCTTTTTTTTGTATTCTGATGATTCGAGGTATGTCCCGAGTTCGTTAAATTCCTCCAACTCCTTCGACCGTTTAAAATCCTGCAAATCATTGTATTCTTTGATCAGCGTTGCACGATCTTGTTCAATTTTTGAAGTTTTGGGAATGGAACTGAATTTTGAGAAAATGAAGTATTTACTTCCGAATGCGATATTTGCCATTTCGTTGTGTTTACTTTGTCAGAAAATTGTGAGACAATATTACAAAAGTAATGGTTTCAGGTGGCTAAAAACTTTTTGAATTTTTACAGGGACCTTTATTGAAAGCCTACCCAAACCTGAATAACGCTTGATTGCCCATTCTATTTTGTTGATTTTTCGATCCTTATTCGTGCATCTACGGCCACAATTCCTTTTTCTGTTCCGAGCAACGGGTTGAGGTCGAGTTCTTTGATTACGTGAGCTTCCGAAACAAGCAGGCTGAGTCTGACGATGATCTCTGCAAATTTCTTTTTGTCGATACCCGACTGACCACGAATTCCTTCGAGGATCTTTTTGCCTCGCAAGCCTTCTATCATTTCCATCGCTTCAAGCATGGAAAGAGGGGCAAGCCCGGATTTTACATCGCGAATTGCTTCTATGAAAATTCCACCCAAACCGCAAAAGATCATGTGCCCGAAACCGGGTTCGAAGTTGGCACCAACAAATAATTCAATACCTGATAACATGGGCTGAAGCAAAATGCCTGTGGTATCTTTGATGTTGATCATTCTTTCGAATTGGGCGAGCATGTCGGTTTCATTATTCACATTTAAAACCACGCCTCCCACATCTGATTTATGAACCGGCCCGACTACCTTCATCACGAGTGGATAACCCACTTCTTCTGCCCTCGTTTTTGCTTCGTCGGATGTTGCGGCTACTTTTTCGATGGCTCTTGGAATTCCGGCTGCATCAAGCAATTCCTGGATTTCGGATGGGGTGATATAGCCACTTTTTGTATGATCGATGATGTAGCGGATCTTATCTTTATCAATTTGAAATTCAGGGTTGCCCTGATCTACCGGCTCAGGATTGGTATATACCTTTGTTAAAGCTTTTCCCAGGATCACTTCGTCGGGGAAATTGATCCTTCCTTTTTTGAGAAATACTTCCACTTCTTCGTGTGCGGTGTAGGTTGAGGGAAGCACAGGCAGGATCGGTTTTCTCGAGGTTTTCATCTTTTGGTGAAGCACTTCGTACACATCATGTATCTTAAATAATCCGGGGGTGCCGAATATCACTACCATGGCGTCGATGTGATCGAATTTCCCGTTGACGGTGTCGATGATGGTGGCAAGCTGATCGGCGGTGCCGGTAGCAAGGAAATCGATCGGGTTGCCAACCGATGAACCCGGATGCAGTTTCGCCTTTAATGCTTCAGCATCCGGACCGGTTATGGCCGGAACTTTCAGTCCACCGTTTGAAAGGGCGTCGGTGAGCATCACTGCGGGTCCGCCGGCATGGGTGATGATGGCGATGTTTTTTCCTTTGATCTGCGGATGCATCAATACGGAAGCAACGGCAATCAACTCTTCGCGGTGATCGCAGCGGATGATGCCGGCTTTGCGGAAGATGGCGCTTACGGCTGCATCGGAACTGGCAAGTGCACCTGTGTGCGACGAAGCTGCCCGGCTTCCGGCTTCGGAACTTCCGGCTTTGATGGCGGCTATCTTACATCCTTTGCGGATGAGTGAAGCAGCGTGCTTCATCAGCATTTTGGGCTTTTTGAGGTTTTCGATGTAGAGTAGTTTGATGTTGCCCCGTGTGTCGTCGAAGTTTTCGTCCATGAACTTAACGACTTCCTCTACGCCCATTTGGGCGGAGTTGCCAAGGGAGATGATCCTTGAGAAACTGAGACCTTTTTGTAAACCTGATTCCATGATGTAGCAGGCTGTGGCTCCTGAAGCGGAGATGAGGTCGCAGCCGTTGGGATCGAGTTTGGGGATGGGCTCGGTAAACACGCCGTGATAGTTGGGTGTGCAAACGCCAATGCAGTTGGGCCCGACGAGCGCTGCACTGTGTTTGTTGATCTGATAGAGTATCTGCTTTTCGATTTTTGCGCCTTCTTCGCTTACTTCGCTGAAACCTGCCGAGAGGATGATGAAGGCTTTTGTGTTTTTTTCTTCGGTGAGGACTTTTACGGTGTCGAAGGTGTAGCGGGCGGCTATGGCGATGATGGCCATTTCAACCGTGGGGATGTCGCTGATATGGTTGAAGCTTTTGATGCCCTGTACTTCTTTTTCTTTTGGGTTGACTACGTAAAGGTCGCCTTTATAATTTCCGTCGAGGAGGTTTTTGAGGACTTTGCCGCCGGGTTTGGCGATGTCGTTGGAACCTCCGACGACTACGATGCTTTTGGGATCGACTATTTGTGGGGTTATCATTTGTTTCTTGTTTTTAGACGCGGCTAAATTAAAAAAAATGGAGAGGAGAAAGGTGGGAAAAGGTTAAAATGGTTGAAGTTGTTGAATCGGTTGAACGGGTTGAAAGCTGTTTCACAGAGGTGCACTGAGGTTTTTAATGAGGTTGCATGGTTGAAGTTGTTGAACCGGTTAAATTGGTTGAAAGCTGTTTTACAGAGGTGTACTAAGGTTGCATAGAGGTGAAAGGAGGTTTTTGAATTTTGGAATGGTGGAATTGCTGAGCATAACGAAGCTTCTCCTTTGAGGGGTTGGACTGTTGGATTGTTGTGGATGTTTACTCTAGCAGGAATCCGAGGCCGACGACTCCGGGTCCGACGTGGGCGCCGAGAACGGGTGATGCGAAGTTGATGAATTTTGGTTTTTGTCCGGTGATGGCTTCCATTTCGCGGGCATACCAGGCAGCGCCTTCTTGGTTGTCGGCGTGAGATATGGAATAACCCCAGACTTTATTGCCGTTCATAATACGGGCGGCTTCTTCGATGACCATCTTCATGGCTTGTTTGGTGGACCTGGGTTTTCCGAATACTTCGGTTTTGCCTTCCTGGTTTACGGTAACGAGGGGCTGAATACCCAGCAATTTCCCAACAAATCCGCGTACTGCACTTACCCTTCCTCCGCGAATCATATATTTTAATGTGGGGGCACTTACAAATAAATGTGTATTGGCGGTCCATCTTTCGATTTCGCGGTTCAACTGTTCGTACTGCATGCCGTTTTCGATGGCTTCGGCAGCACGCAACACTATAAGACCGAGCGCTGCAGTGAGTTTGTTGGAACTGTGAACAGTGATTTCGGACTGGTTCCGCTCTTTAACGGCGAACCCGGCTTTTTTGCTGTTGGAAAAGGTGCCACTCATTTTTTCGCTAAGGTGAATGCCTACTATCTGATCGTAGTGGCTGGTGAGGTAGTTGTAACGATTTGTAAAATCTTTGTAGGTTGGTTGTGAAGTAGTCGGGTTGTAATCGACCTTTTCCATCAGCTTGTAAAACTCATCGGAAGTGATGGTTAGCGAATCGAGATAAAAATCGTTTTTGAAATGGACTGTGAGTGGCACTACCTGTATCTGGTATTGTTCGACAATTTCCTGGGGTAGATCGCAGGTAGAGTCGGTGAGCAGCGCGATCTTGTATTTGCGTCGATGGACGATATCGCTCTGCATTTTCATGTCGTCAACCTTTTTGAAGGTGATGTTTCCAATGTCTTTAATATCGGAAAAGAGTTTTGCAGGATTGTCGGTATGAATGTGAAACCTGAGTCGCCTGGGTGAACCAGCAACAACGAGAGAATCACCATAGGGTGCGATCACATCGCGGAGTTTTGTTTTGTTGGCAGTATCTTCGGTGTCGAAACCGATGAGGGCTTCGGTGCAATAACGGAAGGTGATGTTAGATTCGTCGTGAATCATTTCTTCGAAATCTTTCACCTTGATGACGTTACGTGCTGTTGCCAGCCTTTTGAGTTCGCCGTGTTTGAAAAAATCGATCATCCCTTCGAGGAACAAAACAAACCCTTTGGCTCCTGCATCGACCACATTTGAACGCGCCAGAATTTCGAGTTTTTTGGGTGTGTCTTCGAGGGCCTGCATTGCTTTTTTGTAGGATTCGGCAATGAGTTCGTTGAAAAATAAAAATTTATCCTTAATGGCATAGACATACTCGGCCCATTCGCGCATAACCGAAATCATGGTGCCTTCTACCGGATTTGCAATGGCTTCGTAGGCATATTGAACGGCTTTTTTGATGACTTCGGCAAAGTCGGAAATGGTTAGGTTTTTAACGTTTGGAATTTCGTTGCTGAATCCATAGAGGAATTGAGCAAAGATGATCCCGGAATTGCCTCTTGCCCCGATAAGGGCTGCATCGGCAAGTGCAACAGCGGTGACCTTGATGTTGTCGGTCGGAATGGAGGTGTCGATTATAGATCGCATGGTAGATGCGAGGTTAGTACCCGTATCTCCATCGGCAACAGGAAATACATTGATCTTATTGATGCCCTTGTAGTGGTCGAAAATTTTTTGGGCACCTGCCAGGAAGCTGTAGTAGAAACGCTTTCCGTCGAGTTCGTTTGTATCTGTTTTATATACCACTGTTAAAGATCTGAAGTTTTACCTGGGTGCAAAGATAACTATAAAATAATTTTAAAATATAAACGAAAAAACGGCCTTATGGTTTTAATTCATAGGCTTTTCGTACTTGTTTCGTAAAAATTGTTCAATTTTGCCTGTGAACGCCCGGTCGATGGTATTTACTGAAATAGTAAGTGTTTTGACGCCTCCGCTAATTTGCTTGAGTGATATTGCAGGTTCCTTTTTGATAGATGTCCACGGTAATGAAATCAGAGTCGTTTTGATTTTTTGAGACAGAACTTCGAATGAGTCTTCAGAACGGACATGAAGATCGAATGTGAAACCCGGTGAGAGCATTTTGCTTTCACTTTTCATGAAAAAACCTTTATGCAATTGCGAATAAGACAGATAGATGGTATGACCTTCCTGGTTTTCAAGTTCGATGAAGGTATTCGCGCATCTGATTACTTTACCTTTCAGATTTTGCAAGTGTAGCATATCGCCTTCGGAGAGCTGATATTGATTCCGGAACAAAATACCGGAGATGAGATCGGTCAGCCAAAATTTGTAAAGCAGATATAATAATGCGAGTAATACCAACCCGATAATCAAAGTGAACCAGGACCGTGTGTCTGCAAAAAGAAAAAAGAACCAGCTGAAGTAGAATATCCAAACCAGTAATTGCAGCAGCTTCCATTGCTCCCGCCGTTTAGTCATGCTTGACTTATTGCGGATAACATAGGGCATGAGCAGTCGTACAGGAACAAAAATCAGGAGAATTATAATTCCCCAGAGAATCATTTTCCAAATTACATTTTGCCAGTCGTATTGAATGATATCAATCATGTTGTTCATTTTAACTGTTGGCTTGCATCTCCTCCGAAGAGTATACGATTTATATGCACGAACATATACTTGTCGATCTCATACACATGGCCTGCGGTTTCAACTACCAATCCTGCTCTTTTCATAAACCGGATATTCTTTTCAACGGTTTCTTCGTTGTCGAGTGTTACCCTTTGAAGTTTTTCGAAACTGAGTCTTTTGTGAAAGATAAATTGCATCAGGTATAGCCTGATGACCGGAGGTAATTCTTTCAGAATAGTTAAATCAGGCATTTCAGGAGATTTGATCTCAATCTCCTTTCCGTTTACACCGGTAATGTTAGCCACCCAGGTAAGTAAAGCAATTCCTATGTTTCCACCGGTATAATTGAAATATCTTGAGAATAACCGGGCCGTTTCCGAGACGTGGAAAATACCGGATTGTTTGTTTTTCATTTTCATTGTAAAGCCGCTTGTCCGGTGCCTGAAGAGGATCACGTCCTGAAGTTGTTTCGAATTCATCGGTTCAAGGTCGATGATGTTGAGGAAATAACGATTGATTTCGATCATTTGGTTGATCACCTCAAAACTTTGTGTGTTTACCGTTATCATAAACAACTGCCTGTTGCCAAATTTCTGAAGTATGTCGGCCAAACATTTGATCACCTCAAGTCCATTTTCGGTTTTTTCCCACCATAATTCGAGGTTGTCGATGATGATCAGCGAGTTTTCGTGCAACCTGGTGAATATATTAAGGTAAGGTTCAAAAATTCCTGTAGCCTCCTGTAGTGCATTCGTAAAAGTATTTACCTCGGTGCTTCCACCGGTGGGTACCTGAATGTAATATGTATTTTGATTGTTGAACTGCGCAGATGCGATATAATTGACGAAAAAGGTTTTTCCGCTGTTTTGTTCTCCACGAACAAGAATTGCTCCTGAAAATCCACTGGAATGCCGGTTGATGGCTTTAACGGTTTCCTGTATTTCTTTTTCGCGGTTAAACCAGAATTCGTTCTGGTAGTTAAATTTGCGAAGGAAAAGTTGCTGGTAATAAAACGGAAGTTTGTCAACCACCATTTTCGAAGGTGAAGTTTTTTCCCTGATATTTAACAGTGCATTTACTGTTGAGCCTGACTTATTGCCCGATTCAGCCACTTTTCGGGCAAACAAAATGGCGTCACTTTTCCGGTGCCACAACTGTGCGGATTTACGTTTGATGTTTTCGTTCACTGACTTGAGCCGCTGTGGTATAGTTTTTTTCACCTTGCCGGTTTTCCTGAGATACCTGCGGTATTTTTCAGGAGTTTTAAGGAGTTTGTAAATTGTCAGATCATCCAGTGTACTTTGCATATCTTTCAATAGCTTAACACGCAGATCATCCACAATTGCATCGACGGCTTTTGTTTCCGCTTTGGCCGTTTCTTTCTGTTCCCTCACAAATTCAAGATAGGTATTGTCGTCGTAAATAAAATCCTGTTCTTCAGAAACCAGGTCATTCCTTTTGTTGCCGAAGCTGATCCGCCTGATGGTATCTCTCACATTTTCCATCGAATCGAGTACCTGACCGGCTAGTTTGCCTGTTCCGTCGATCATGGGTTCAAGGAGGTTTCCCTGGATATAGTAATCGACCAGTTGAAGGGTGGAAAGTTTAACTGTTTCCGTTTCTTCAAATAAAGTATTTGTAATGGTATTAAAAGATTCGGTGCTCAGAAATTCAGAGGTTCGCGGAAGTTTATTGATCACTGTTTTAATATTCCGGAAAGCTTTGTCAGTGATCTTATCGATGGAAAGCTGGAGTTCGTGTCTGCCCGGTAATTGCATTTCAAAGGCAGGTATTTGTTCACCTGTCTTTTTACCCGATTCAAGGCTTTCAACATACTCTTCAAGCTTCGCAATGGTTTTTTCAGCTTTCATGACAACATTTTCCTGAACAACCGTTTCGATTTCGGAAAGTGATTCAGCTATGGTTTTGTTTACCCTGTATTTTATTTGTGCAATTCTGATATCAACATGGGCGGCATTATGCAACAGTATCAGTTTTTCTGCGAGGAATACAGGGGCTTTTTCAAGCTGTGAAATGAGGCTTCTTACCTTGTGGGCCGGGTATTCATTCATGAAGTAATTGGCAGGTATTTTTGAGGCGATGCCATTCATTTCGTCGGTTGCCCTTGAAAGTGCTTCCATTAAGCTGGCGATCAAAATACCGGAAGATACTGAAGAAAATGAAGTGAATTTCCTAAGTGCTGCCGCTATTTTTTCTTTTTCTTCTTTCATTCTTACATCGCTGAACTGTACTTCAGGTTGCAGTTCAAACAGGGTGAAACTTCTGTTTACAATATCGATCAGTTTTTGAAATTCAATGACTGATTCTACCTGCAACCTTCCGTATTTATCGAGAGATTTAAGAAGGTTGTTATATACGTTAATGGGTATCTCACTTCTGACAAGTTTTCTTAACCTGAAATGATAATTGATCCCGCGTTTCTTTTTCTTAGAAGAATGTATTGTTCGTTTCCAGGATTTGAAAAGCCTGCTTCGCGGATGATCGGCCATGTTCTTTTCCAGGTCTTTGCCAAAATAAGTAACGTTGATGCTGGCAGGTACCAGGTCGGCAGTATTTCCAATCCGGTTAATCAGGTAATTGATTCCGTTGCGAATTGTTTCGGTTTGTTCTCTGATGGTTGTTTTGTACATATCCTCAGGGATACGGGCTGCCTTGATCAGGAAATTGATCTTTAATGCAGAGATGATCCTGAGTCGCTGTTCTTGTTGTGCTTTCCTGAAGCTTTGTGATTGAAAAGTGCTGAAGATGTCTGTCACCATATGATCAATGGTGAGGTTTACATGACGGTGGAAATCCATGGCAGGTTCCATATAGCCGCTCTGAAACTCGTTTAATATGCGTGAAAAAGCAGATAACTGGTTTTTTATTTCAATTGCCAGTTCTTCCTGCTCAGGGAAGTTTTCTTTGTTCATAAACACCGGATCGGTTGCTATGGCAAGGTCACTGTCTTTTTCAATTGAAGTTAATTGTGGTGTTTCTGAACCCAATTTAAGTTTTTTAAAGGTACTTGAGGCTCTGATCATTAATACCGTACCTATTTTATGCAGCAGTTTGTTGGTAGACTTTACAAATTCTTCTTCTTCGCCAGCTATAATTTCGGGCAATCCAACGATAACCAGATCACTGCTTCCCGACTCGGCATACATCAGATCATACAGAGATTTTTTTTCTATTTCGTTGTTGATTACTTTAATATTTGCATTAAACCTGATGTTCTCGAGCAGTTGTTCGGCCTTTCTGTGTATTTTTTCGTTTTGATCGTTGCGGCTGTTTGCGATCATTAACCTGACAGTTGCATTTTGCCAAGTACCTGAAAGCAGAATAAGTTTAGCCAGACTGAGGGCAAGATTTCCCTGATTGCTTACATCTTTCCACCAGATATCAATGGTTTGGTATTTCCCAAACCCTGCGTTTTTATCATAATCGAGCACCAGCACATTGAGGTCTAGTCCATTAAGTGTGTTCAGAGATTGTACAAATCTGCCCGGGTTTCTCGATTGTCGTGCCCATCCCAGCAAAACGGTATTGGGTTCGAAACCACTAAAACCATAAATGGCTGATATCGTTTCAATTCCTTCATAAATATCACGAACCGTTTTTTTACGTGTGAATATTCCCGGATCATCATTTTCATCAATGATCGATTGTTTTCTTTTTGGAAAAAGAACTGTAGCAGACTTGTTTTCGATCAGGTCGAAATTTGATAAAACACCATGTTTTCCAATGATATATTTTCCGAACTCAATGAGATGGGGTCTTTTTTTTGTGCCACCGCTAAAGAGGATGATGTTGGGTTTCCAGTTTCGTTCTTCCTCGTCCTGACGGTCCATTTTGTAGAGCGCATTTTTAACTACCGAAGAATATACACTTTGCCACACATCTCCATAACCGGTGCGTAGGTTTTTACGTTTCAGGAAAAAGAATAGTCCCCACATGATGATCAAAGCAGCAAACATCGAAACCATATCGAGCTTAAACATCACACCAAAGGCGGCAATAAAGCCAATTAAACCGATATAACGATTTACTCTGAAGGAAGGTCTGAAGTCGGTACTTGCCCAGCTTTCCAGGAAAAAAGCAAGATTGATAAATCCATAAGAAGCGAGATAAAACATCGAAACGATTCCCGCGATCACATTTAGTTCTCCGATTAAAATTCCCGCTTCGGCAATCAGGAAAATGAATATCAGCGCATTTCGAGGTTCATTGTTTTTTCCATAAGTTTTTGCAAATATCCGGGGAGTGATTTTATCGGCAGAGGTTGCCTGCAAAATCCGCGGACCTCCAAGAATTCCTCCAAGGGCTGACGATAATGTGGCACCCCAGATCCCCGCTATCACCAGTGGCGAAATCCAGGCAATCTTAAGTAAAAAATTGTAATCGGAAAGCAACAGTTGCCTATCAACAAAAAATGCAAAACCGATGGCAAGGCCGAGGTAAACTATCAAACCGGTTCCAATGGAAGCTAGCGTTCCTCTTGGTATTGCTTTTTTTGGATTGGCCAGATCACCAGACATGGCTACCCCTGCCGTGAAACCGGTAACAGCCGGGAAAAATATGGCAAAGATCACCTCGATGGGAAGTGCTTCAGGGGCCTTGCTGAGAATCACGCCTCCTGCATCGGCATTACCTCCTGTAAAAAGTCCGACACCTATTGATACCAGTGAAAGTGCAATAAAACCCAAAATGTAGAATTGGGTTTTAATGGCTAAGCTTGTACTGATAAATGCAACCACCACCAAAACAACTATACTTGCCGAACCAATGATCCGGTAGCCCATATCATTTTGTTCGAGCCCAAGAAAGTTGCGAATGCTTTCAATACCGAGGAAACTCTCTGCAAACCCGACCAGGTATAGTGATATGCTCAGTGCTGTACCGATGAATAATGCGATGCCAATGGCTCCACCCATGGGCAATCCAAGACTTCTCGATAAAATGTAATAAATACCTCCGGCCCTTATCTTTTTATCGGTGGCGACGGAAGAAATGCTTAATCCGGTAGTCACAGAGATTATATGGGCGATCAGTATAATTGTCAGTGTGCTGACCAGCCCGGCCTGACCTACGACCCATCCAAGCCGCATATACATAATCACCCCAAGGATGGTCAGTAGTGAGGGTGTGAATACGCCTGCAAAAGCACCGAATTTTTTAGCTTGTGGCATAAATAATTTTGAGGGCTAAAAATACGAAAATATTGTAAACCTGCTAGAAATAAACCAAACCACGTGATTCGGGAAACGGTATCATCCACAATTTTTTATACTTTTATAGTCTGAGTTGCAACCGCAAAAATGCATTTTTTGTCATAAGAGAAATGAAAACTGCTCTATACCTCTTCGTTATATTTATCGTGATTTCAGCCGGAGCTAAATCACAATACCTTTATAATCCCTCATTTGAAGGACAAATACTGATGATCGGGCCGCCTCCGGATTGGGATATCTGTATTGAAAACAGCTCCCCCAATGTACAACCAGGTAAATACAATGTTTTTCTTCCTCCCTCTGACGGCATAACCTATATCGGCCTTTACACCCGCGACGACTTTACATGGGAAGATATAACTACCACCCTGCAAATACCACTGGCCCATGATTCATGTTACACATTAAAAATTGATCTTGCCTTCCAGGATTTTCTTTCGTTTACGTTTGTAGATCCGGTTGTACTCAAGTTTTATGGTGGTAACAGTGTTTGTGATAAAAGTGTTTTGTTATGGCAGTCGCCCCCGATTTCAAATAACAACTGGCTCACCTATGAGTTTGATATTCATAATGATGAATTCGATATAACCGATTTATCGATTGATGCTTATTACGTAGGAACATTTCCATATGCAGGATATGTGTTGTGCGATAACATCCGCATTGAACGATACCCTGAGTTTAACCTTGGAAATGATACGACTGTTACCATTTGCTCCAACGACTCGATCCTGCTCGATCCGGGACCCGGGTATGTTGAATTCCTGTGGCAGGACGGTAGTACTGGACCGGTATATTATGCAGATACAACAGGATTGTATTGGGTGCAGGCATTTAATTCAGAAGGATGTTCGTGGACCGATTCAATTTATATCACAGTTGAAGAGTATATAGAAATGATCCCTGAAATGATCGATTCAACCTATGTATGCGAGGGACAACAAATCAGTTTTGAAGTATCGGTTACGAATGGAGCAGGGCCATATTCTTATCAATGGCAGGGTTTTCCTGATACAACTGCAACACTGTCGGTAGTTGCTGATTCAACAACATTTTATTATGTTACGATTACCGATAAATGCGGATCATCCATTACGGATTCCGTTAAACTGGTTGTAGCACCTGATCCCGAAATCGATCTTGGCGAAGATACACTCGTTTGCATTGACGGAAGTTATGAACTTAACGCTGGAGGTGGGTATTGGAAATATCAATGGCAGGATGGGAATGAGGATTCAATTTATTTGGTAACAGAACCAGGTTTATATTGGGTTCAGGTTACTTCGTTTTTTGGTTGTACTGCAGCCGATAGTATTTACATTGATGTTTTTCCCCCCATCAATCTGAATATAGGAAATGATACGATCCTGTGCCTTGGCGAAGAGCTTACCATCAATGCTCCGACAGGTTTTATAAGTTATCTGTGGCAGGATAATTCGACCAATAACTCTCTAACTGTTGATTCAACCGGAATATTTTGGGTTGAGGTTACCGATAATAACGGTTGTCATGCAGTTGATTCCATCCTGGTTGAATTTCTTTCATTACCTGAAATTGATCTCGGAAGTGATTTTAATATATGCGAGGGTGATGATCAAACCATTACGCCCGGTGAGGGGTTCGAAAGCTATCTCTGGCAGGATGGGAGCACGGGAGAAGCCTTTGTGGTTACCGGTGCAGGAATATATTGGGTAACGGTAGATAACGGTTGTGGTATTGACACCGACTCAATCCAGGTATATGTTGATCCTTCTCCCCAGGTTGATTTTGGTGCAGATACTGCAATTTGCGAAGGAGAGAGTATTACACTCAATCCCGGATTCGGTTTTGTTAGTTATCTCTGGCAGGATAACACCAATAACCCGTTCTATACCGTAGTCAACACAGGAAGCTATTCTGTTACTGTTGAAAATATTTATGGATGTTTTGGTGAAGATGAAATATATATAGATATATCCGATCCGCAGGTTGATCTTGGAGCAGACCGAAATATTTGTGAGGGCGATACACTTATTCTTGAAGCAGGAGAAGGATTTATCCAGTATCAATGGCAGGATAATTCAGCTAATCAGCAATATGCAGTTGATTCTCCGGGAGCCTATTTTGTTTGGGTTCAGGATCAGGTGGGTTGCACAGCCACCGATACGGTAAACATTAGTTACTATCCTTACCCCAATGTGAATCCTACAGAAAATGCAGTGATCTGTGAAGGTGAAACCACCATACTGGAAGCGCCCGAAGGTGAATACACCTATTATTGGAATGGTATCCCCGGGTCGTCAACACTGGAAATCGCTACACCCGGCCAATACCTGTTGAGCGTGGTGAATCCTTGCGACAGTGTTTCGGGGGTAATCAATGTAGATGTGAATCCGATTCCCTATGTTAATCTCGGGATTGATCAAATATTACTGCCTGGCGAAACGCTTGAACTCGATGCCGGGTCGGGATATGATGAGTATGTTTGGCAAGATGGTTCAGGGAGTCAGTATTTTCTCGTTTCTGAAGCTAACGTTAGTGCAGATAATCCTTTTTATTTTGTTGAAGTTACCGCAGGTGGTTGCAAAAATAGCGATACCATCAGGATCGAATTGTTCAAAATCTGGGTTCCGGCATTAATCACACCTAACAATGATGGGAAAAACGATTGCTTTTGTGCTGATCCTGACCGTTGGTCGGGGATCAATGACCATGTGATGTCGGTATTTAACCGATGGGGCGAAAAAATCTGGGAGTCGCAGGATTTTCTTACGGGATGGGATGGTAAACGAAATGGCAGACTGGTATCTGATGGCACTTATTACTGGATACTTGAAGTCGACTATGGTGATCAACACCTGAGCCAAACAATGAAAGGTACCCTTACCTTATTGGGAGGGGATAATTAATCGGGTCAGGAACTGCTATAAAAACTTATCCAGCGTTTCGGCCTGCATGTAGTTTACAAAATCCTCAGTCATTTTCCTTGTTACATTATTAAAAATGCAACGTCCGAAAGGGCAAACCGGATTGTCGAGAGGGCAATCGCCTATGGTTATCTTGCCTTCGATCGATTCGTAAAGCTCAAGAAGCGAAATCTCGCCGGCCGGTTTTCTAAGGGTAAAACCACCTGTTGGCCCACGATGGCTGTTGAGGTAGCCATCCTTCACAAGTCTTTGCATAACTTTGGCTACATGATGTTTTGAGCTGTTTAACTGATCGGCAATTTGAATTACATTGGTTAGCGTCTTCGATTTGGCAACGATTACCATACCATGCAAAGCAATAAATGCTGCTTCTGAAAATTGAATAACATGGGCCATACAATACGTATTATATATGTTTTAAATTGCTATTTAACAGTGTAATAGCACCTTTTAGGACTTGTGATCTTTTCCTGGCTTTTTAATATTTTTATTGCCTTGTCAACATCTGCTTTTTGCAATCCGGTGGCTTCTGCAATTTCACCTGATTTCATCGGTTCACCGGTATTTGATAAAACCTCTATGATTTTGTCTTCCATTGTTTTCAAGTTTTAAGTATTAAATTACTGGTTTGCAAATATATATAAATTACAACTGCAATCAATAGCCCGGATTTATACCCAGAATATTTTTCAGTCTCTGAAATGTATTTTGCTGATAATTAAAGTTTTATTGGTGTTTTAAAGAAGAAAAATAGAATCATTCCAAATAAGGTTGCGGCATCTGGCCAACGTGCATAAACTGATTGTCATCAATTTAAGGTATTTAAGACAATACTTAACGCGATTATACTATTTTTGACAATTGATTTTTGACCCGGAATAAAGGATGAAATTATCGGTCGTAATTGTAAACTACAATGTTAGATATTTCCTTGAACAGTGTCTGCACTCGGTCAGGAAGTCTGTTGAGGGCCTTGAGGCAGAGGTTTTTGTTGTGGATAACAATTCTGTCGATGGCTCCCAGTCGATGCTGAAAGAGAAATTTCCTGAAGTAAAGTTAATAGCAAATGATGAGAATGTTGGATTTTCGAAGGCCAATAACCAGGCCATCAAAATAGCTTCAGGCAATTATGTGGTATTGCTCAATCCGGATACGGTTGTTGAGGATGATACTTTCAGGAAAGTTGTTGAATTCATGGATGCTCATCCCGATGCCGGCGGCCTTGGTGTAAAAATGGTGGATGGGAAAGGGCGTTTTCTTCCGGAATCGAAAAGAGGGTTACCAACCCCTGATGTAGCTTTTTATAAAATATTCGGTTTAGCAAGATTATTTCCAAAGTCCAAAACCTTTGGCAGATATCACCTGGGATACCTCGATAATGACGAGGTACATGAGGTAGAAATCCTTTCAGGTGCTTTTATGGTATTGAGAAGTTCTGTCCTGGAAAAGATCGGTTTGCTGGATGAAACTTTTTTTATGTATGGTGAAGATATTGATCTTTCATACCGCATCATCAAGGCCGGCTATAAGAATTATTACTTTCCCGAAACAAGGATCATTCATTATAAAGGTGAGAGCACAAAAAAGAGCAGTATCAACTATGTTTTTACCTTTTATAATGCGATGATCATTTTCGCAGCTAAACACTTTTCCTCAAAAAATGCACGAACGCTTTCAATACTGATCAATTTTGCTGTCTATTTCCGGGCCTTTGTCGCGATATTAAACCGCTTTTTTTCAAAGATTTTGCTTCCAGGTGCAGATTTTGCCCTTTTAACGCTGGGACTGATTGCCATCAAAAATTATTGGGAAAACAATGTAATTTTCCCGGAGGGAGGTCATTATCCCCTTACCCTGGTTGCAGTGGCAATTCCACTTTACGTTCTGGTTTGGATTTTCAGTGTATTCATGAGTGGTGGTTATGATAAACCTATACGGTTGGGGCGAATAATACAGGGTTTGTTGATCGGAACCATCGTAATACTTACTGTATATGCACTGCTACCTGAAGATTACAGGTTTTCGCGGGCAATCATAATTTTTGGAGCCATCTGGGGAGCTGTATCAATCCCTGGATTAAGGTTTATTCTGCATTTGATGAAGTTTAAGAATTTCAGGATTGGTGTGAAAATGAATAAACGATACCTGGTGGTTGGAGACAAAAAAGAAGCTGAACGGGTGGCCGCCTTGTTACGCACAGCGGCTATGAATCCCGGATTTATCGGATTGGTAGGTGTTGCACAGAAAAACGGTAATGGAGATGGATTTATCGGACATGTTGATCAGATAAAAGATATAATACATATCTATAAAATAGATGAGGTAATATTTTGTGCCAAAGACATTCCTGCAAGGAATATTATCGATAAAATGTCGGAATTAAACATTTCGCAGGTAGGGTTTAAAATTGCACCCCCTGAGAGTTTATCCATTATCGGGAGTCAGAGTATCAATACCTCAGGTGATATTTATATTGTCGATCTCGATTCGATCACAAAAATCAATAACAAACGAAATAAACGATTTTTAGACATACTTTTAGCCGGCATTTTTCTCCTGTTTTCTCCAGTTGTTGTATGGGTGATGAAAAATAAATCTGGATTTATAATAAACATTTTTAAGGTAGCCTTCGGACGGAAAACCTGGGTTGGCTACCGAATGACTGAAAAATCGGAAAGTCATAAACTACCTGGTATTAAGAGGGGAATCCTCAATCCTACCGATGCTTTAAAAGATCAGCATTTCTCCACTGAAACCATCGACCGGCTTAATTTGCTCTATGCCAGGGATTATAAAATCAGCAATGATCTGAATATTCTATACAATGGTTTCAGAAATTTGGGAAGATAGCAAAATCAATATGCGTGTTAGGTTTCAGCAGCACATCCATACCCGATTCCAAGCTTGAAAAATATTACTAATTTTGCAAAACATTTGAAAAAGCCTGTTGTTTTGAACTAACGGCTTTAAATAAAAATAAATCAAAAAGAATTTATGGCAGCTTTTGAAATAGTGATGCCCAAGTTGGGTGAGAGTATCATAGAGGCAACCATTACGAAATGGCTGGTGAATGAAGGTGATACAATATCAGAGGAAGATCCGGTAGTGGAAATTGCAACCGATAAAGTTGATTCCGAAATTCCATCACCGGTTGACGGCGTAATTACAAAACTACATTATAGTGAGGGTGATACAGTAGCCGTTGGCGCTGTTATCGCACTGGTTGAGATGGATGGTGATGAGGATGCAACTGAACCAAAGGCGGGAGAAAAAACAGAGGTGAAGGTCGAAAAAGAGTTTCGTGAACCCGATAAAGCTACTGAAAAGGCTATAAAAGAAGTAGCACCCGAATCAGTTGATTTCTCGGATGCCAACAGGTTTTATTCGCCGCTTGTGAAGAGTATTGCAAAAAAAGAGGGAATAACAGTCAATGAACTTGAAAACCTTACTGGTACCGGTAAAGATGGAAGGGTAACCAAAAAAGACATTCTTCAATATCTCGACGACAGAGGAACAGGCAAGGTTTCTGCTCCGGTTAAACAGACTGCGGCTAAGACCATCGAAACCCCTGCGGTTCAAGCTGGTGCAGGCGATGAGGTGATTGAAATGGATAGAATGAGAAAACTTATCGCCGATCACATGGTAATGTCGAAACAAACATCACCACACGTTACGATGTTTCATGAGGTTGATATGACCAGAATAGTAAACTGGCGTAATCGTATCAAAGATGATTTTCAGAAAAGGGAAGGGGAGAAGCTGACATTTACACCCATTTTTATTGAGGCTGCTGCCAAAGCTTTGCGTGAATTCCCGTTGGTAAATGCTTCGGTTGATGGCTATTCGATCATCAAAAGACGAAACATAAATGTTGGGATGGCCACAGCTCTTCCGAGCGGGAACCTAATCGTTCCGGTTATCAGGAATGCCGATCAGAAAAACCTGGTTGGTTTGGCTAAGGATGTTAATGACCTGGCTAACAGGGCCCGAAATAATAAACTGAACCCCGACGAAATTCAGGGTGGAACATTTACAATCACCAATTTCGGTCAATTTGGAAACCTTACAGGAGCACCCATTATCAACCAGCCACAAGTTGGAATTTTGGGAATTGGAACGATCACTAAAAAGCCGGTTGTTGTCAGCACCGAAGATGGAGATGTGATAGCAATCAGGCATATGATGATCCTTTCACTGGCTTTTGATCACAGAATTGTTGACGGCGCACTGGGAGGTATGTTCCTTCAGAAAGTGGCTCAAATACTTGAACAATTTGATACAAACAGAACATCTTAAATATTTTCTGCTATCTTTTATAAGCTTTTAGAATATAAGTCATTCCGGTTAAATCATCGAAACTTTCTCACTACTTGCAAAAATTGATGACCGGGATGACTTTTTTTAATTTTCAGAACCAATGGAACTAAACCTTACAAAACCGATTATTTTTCTTGATCTGGAAACAACAGGTATCAATGTAGCAACTGACCGTATCATCGAGATAAGTTTAATAAAGATAAATCCCGATGCTGAAAAGGAAGTGCTTACACAACGCTTAAATCCTACTGTACCTGTTTCAGCACAAGCCTTTGCCGTACATGGTATTTCAGACGAAGATCTGAAAGATGAGCCAACGTTTGCCGATTTGGCATCCAGGTTTTTAACTTTTATCGGAAATGCTGATCTGGCCGGCTACAACGCTATTAAATTTGATGTGCCATTGCTGGTGGAAGAATTCCTCAGGGTTGATGTAGATTTCGATATTAAAAACCGAAGGTTGGTGGATGTTCAGAATATATTTCATAAAATGGAACCCCGAAATCTTTCCGCAGCCTACAGATTTTATTGCAACCGGGATCTGGTTAACGCCCATAGTGCCGAAGCCGATGCCATGGCCACATACGAAATCCTGAAAGCCCAATTGGATAAATACGATGGTGTGGCTTATGAAGATAAAACAGGCAAGGTATCCCAACCTGTTGAAAATGATGTAAACAAACTTTCAGCTTTTTCTTACCATAATAAAAATGCTGATTTGATCGGACATATTATCTACAACGATAAGGGAGCAGAGGTGTTTAATTTCGGTAAATATAAAGGCAAATCTGTCGAACAGCAATTCAGGAAAGAACCCCAGTATTACGACTGGATGATGAAAAGCCAGTTTCCCTTATCAACCAAAAAAGTGATAACTGCTATTTATCTTCGTGGATTCAACAACGAATCGGTAAACATGAGGTAGTGCGAATTCTACTTTTTAAGTAACTTCTTACTTACAGTTCCATTCCCTGTTTTTATCGTTAAAAAGTAAATTCCTTCGCGAAGATTACTGAACCCATTCATTTTTATGTGTGTATTGGCTTTCAGAATGGTATCGTACTTGCGCGAATAAACGATTCTTCCAGAGATATCAGATATGGTAATGGAAAGAATTTTTTCATGTTCCCTGCCGGCTGACAATTTTATTTCATTTCTGAAAGGATTTGGTGAAACAACAATCTGGCGTTGTGTGATGGTCTCCGAATCAATTGAAGTCGGAAGCATCAGGTGTGCTTCAAGGTAATCAGGAATGCCATAGCCCAATTGATTATTCGGATTATTGGCCAGTGTAGCACTTTCCTGGATAGCTTCCATGATTTCTGTATTTCGTGCATTGGGATTGGCTTGCCATAAACAGGCTACCATACCTGCCGTAATCGGTGAAGAGAATGAAGTTCCGCTCCCGTTAGATACCGAACCTCCCCAGGGTTCAATCAAGGCCGATCCCTGACCCTGTGCTACAACATTGGGTTTGAAACGCCCATCTGCAGTCGGTCCTGTTGAACTAAAGTTTGCATAGTTTCCGCTCCCGGTAACTGCCCCAATGCTAAAAACACTGTCGCCATCAGCCGGAGCACCGATGTATTGCCATGGGTCACCGCCACTGTTGCCTGCACTGTTTACTACGATCATACCTTTGCTTACAGCCATGTCAGCACCTATCGTGATTGGAGTTGTATTACCATCCATATCGCTGTATGTATGGTTTTGTGAAGGATCGTCAAACTCAGTATAACCAAGTGATGAATTGATAATATCAGCACCCACACTATCTGCAAATTCAGCCGCCGAAACCCAGTTTAATTCTTCGATAAGTGTTTCCGAATCGCCATCTTCTGATCGAAGTAACCAATAATCGGCCATGGGTGCTGTTCCAACCAATTGTCCCGGAAGATAGGCTCCCATCGTGCTTAAAACCATGGTTCCATGTGAGTGCGATCCAAAAAGATTTGGATTCGTTGGATTGACAAAATCTTTGTATCCCAATATTTGTCCGTTACTCCAAAGGTTATCAAACGCTGAAATATCATCGGCATTTAAAAAACCGGCATCCAGCACTGCTATGGTCATCCCTGCGCCATCATAACCTAAATCATGAAGAGCAATTCCATTTAACATTTCAATCTGGTTATAACCCTCACCATAATCATAGCTTTTACCGGCCGTTGTTTTTTTTAGTGATCCGGTTTCAGGAATGCCGGATATCGTTTCATTGGCAAAAAATGGCTTTTCAAATTTATCCCCTGACTTCAGCTTATTTCCTGAACTTTTATCCACTGAAACCACATGTGGCAACGCTTCAATCTGAGCAATTTTTGATGGATCGGTAGTGTAGATGGTAATCGAATTAAACCATTTTGAAGTATTCAGTAGCGTGACTCCTAAATCAGTAACACTTTGAATGTATGCCGGATTAACAGGTAAGTCACTCGTAGTAAGTGGTATTTCGAACTTCGCCCTTCGTTGAATCGCTTTCTCCGATAAAAACTCCTCCGGATTATTGATTGAATAAGGTGAATTATCCTTATCTGTAAATTTTACCCAATATTTATTTGGTGAAACCTGGGCAAAAAGAATGCCCGATATAAAAATCGCAAAAATGAGTGTAAAAGTTGTTTTCATTGTAAGATAATATTTTTAACAAAAGTAATATTAAACCTGAGATAAGTGATTATTTCTATGTAACGACCCGAAGACAATTCAAATTATATTTCTGTTGCGTTGCTTGCGTAATGAATTTTTAACAGAGGCACAACTCATTTGTTCAGAATCGAATAAATACGGTCTATATTCGCCGACAAAATGAATTTATCATCATAAGCCGGAAGGTGCCGTAGTAATGAGAATCTGACCAATCTGTTTCAATATAAAAGTTTCTATATTGCAATTTGGATTTTAAATGGCAATGAATATAGCGGACTGCCGAAATCCATACGGGTTGAAACATGGATCATAATTAGGCGATAGTTTGTTACTTTTGTTTAAAATTATGATATGCACATCGATATTCTTACCATATTTCCCGAAATGTTTCATGGGGTTTTTTCGCAGTCCATTATCAAAAGGTCAAGAGAAAAGGACCTTGTAACCATACGTATGATAGATATCCGGGATTTTGCAACCAATAAACATAAGCGGGTTGATGATTATCAGTATGGGGGTGGTGCCGGAATGGTGATGATGATCGAACCGATTTCTGCATGCATTGAACACCTGCAAAAAGAAAAAACTTACGATGACATTATTTTTATGACTCCTGATGGCGAATTGTTTGATCAGCAGGCAGCGAACAGGCATTCGCTTCAAAACAATATCATGATCTTGTGCGGACATTATAAAGGGATTGATGAACGCATCCGCGAGCATTATATCACAAAAGAAATTTCTGTTGGCGATTATGTATTGTCAGGTGGTGAAGTTGCCGCAATGGCTTTTACTGATGCAGTGGTTCGACTGATACCAGGTGTATTGAACGATGAAACCTCGGCTTTGTCCGATTCATTTCAGGACGGAATGCTTTCAGCACCTGTTTACACCCGTCCTTCGGAATTCAGAGGAATGAGAGTCCCGGATGTATTGCTTTCAGGTAATGATAAAGAAATTGAGAACTGGCGTTTGCAAAAGGCTATTGAGAGAACCCATGAAAGACGACCGGGTTTGATGGATAAGGAATAAAATTCTTATGCTAATTTTTGATACACCTCAGGTTTTGACCATATTCACCACTTTGCTTTTTCCTTCTTACCGATGTTAAATTATAACTGAGACTTCTTGTGATGGTTTGTCCAGGCAACCAGGTTGGGGTTGATGTGAAAAATTGGGCATACATCCCGGTACCTTCCAGCTGGCCCGTATTGAAATCGTAATAACCACCCGGTATTGCCGAAAATCCAAACTGGTTGGATGCTCCGTTATTGGGCTGCATCCACAAATCGGATATGGCTTTAAATTTGCCTCCTGCATCAATACCACGGTATCCATAAGCATCACAAATCACCGTATCACTATCAATATAATTTTCCAAAACGCACCATTCAGAATCAGAGGGAATGTGCCAGCCCTCGGGACAAATTCCCTGAATGCCTTCTGTCTCAGTATAGTTCATGATTTCACTCCATTGATAGCTGGCACCAAAGATTTCGCAATTAGCTTCAAGGTTATCAAGGCAATATTTTTCGATGATGTCGTTATCGGATTGATCTTCACCCAACGGAATTAAATTACCATGGTTCAGATTTTCAGCCATCCAGCACTGAAACCCGATCATTACTGTGGAGTAGCTTTGACCGTCCCTCGAGTCGGTAAGGGCATCTCCGCAAACCCAGTTGCCGGGAGGAGTATAAACCGGCAAATTGGATCCCTTTCCGCTATTTTGCTTCCAGATGGTTTCGTAATCATCCATATCAACCATACCATCGAGGTTGTAATCTGCCTGTAAGTAACCTGTTTGACCAATTTGTGTCAGCCAGGTCTCATTCTTATCTTCATTATCGATTTGTTGATCAGCATTGCCGTTGGCAGGGATCATCCCCCAAAAACCTCCCGGCAATTCAACCAATGATTTTTTCCCACCATATACCTTTTCAGGTTCAAGAATGAAATTATAGTCTGTAATCCCTGAATCATTCAGTATCGAAAAAGCACTCATAATTGCAAGGTGATTACGGTGTTGAATCACCAGGTATAAACTGTCAGTAAAGGAACCTGTAAAAACCGGCTTTCTGAAACCAGATGTGTCTACAAGTGATCCATCGGACTTAAGCAGCACAGGAAAACGAAATATTACAGTCGAGTCAACTGCCTCTTCTGCATTTGGAGCATTTCTGTATTCAAGCAATAACCAATCAACAACATCCTCCGGTAAGTTGTCGAGACTTTCGATTCCGTTATAATTCCAGGGATCATCGCTAAATGGTTGTGATAATGGAATGAGATTGTTCTGATTTAATACAGGATTCATGAGTGCACCTTCAGCTCCACCGGCAAGCAAAACAGTTCCGCTTAACTGGTTTGAAGGGCCATTGAATTTATTCGATTCGATAGCTCCCATATCTATTGTATCGTTATCAATCCTGGGCCTGCCGGCAATATCCACCTCAATTTCAGAAATGAAAAACGGATCACCGGCGTTTCTGCAGGGACTGGTTTCTGATAAATCTTCAGGATAAAATCCATCATTGATAAACAAAGGATCTGAATCGATATTTCCGTTTCCAGGAAATCCGTTCATAACATCTGAGTAAGTGATGTTAAACAGCCCTGAAGCATCCCATATTTGATCATTTACATTGTTATAAACAATGCTGTTGGTTAAAGTAAGAGGTACATACATTTGTGATTCAAGACAATACACAGCACTGCCCGATTGGGTAGCTTCGTTTTCCACAATGGTTAAATTTGACATAGTGGATGAACTGGTTACATCATAAAGATACATTCCACCTCCAAAGGTTGATGCCTGGTTATTTTTTATCAGCAGATTGTAGAATCCACTCTGAATGGCACCATTGTAATTGCTCAGATCGGAATAAATTCCACCTCCTTTTTGGGCCTGATTATTTTGGATTGTTGAATTTATCAAGATCAAACCTCCGTTTCCGATGTGATAAATTCCACCTCCTGAATTTGTTGCTGCATTATTTGCTATTGTCGAATTCAGGATTTTTACAGAACCGTTATAAGAATTGGCTGCCCTTATTCCACCTCCGTTGCTGCCGAGATTATTACGCACAATGCAGTTATGTAATTCGCAGAAATCGGAGGCAATGATGCCCCCGCCAATAGATCCGGGGTTTCCATTTGCCAGGAGTACTATGTTCGTTATCGGTTTCGGAAAAGATTCGTATGAAATATATAATCCTCCCTGAAAATTATTTTTTATCAAACCGTTTTTTACAGAAGCGTTTGATCCCTGTCCTAAGTATAATCCGTAAGTTGCATTATTCAGTGTTTGGAAATTGGAGATGTCAGTTGTAAAATAGCCAGCATTGGCTATCCCGATACCTGCAGCTCCATTATTTCTGCTCGTTACATGTTCCATTGAAAGATTTCCCCAGTCTGTAAAAATGCCATTGAAACGATTAAAACGAAATTCGGAATATTGCACGTTCAGATAGTTGAACCCCTGGAAAAACAACCCATCCAGTTTGCTGTATTCAACAATTGCATAACTAATTTCAGCACTTTTGCTGTAGCTATCCATATCCCAGATACCAAACCAACCGGTGTGTGAATTATTAAAATAGCCGGTTGTGTCGGCAACAGTAAATTTCACACTATCGCCGGGTAATCCATTAACGATCAGGTGTCCCATCACCTGTAATCCGTAAAAATCCTGAAATACGACTTCAACACCCGCATGTATGATCAATGTGTCGTTCGGATGAATAACGATATCTGTTTGCACCAGGTAAGGGCTTCCATTGCTGGTCCAGCTACCCTCAACACTTGAATTGTTTACATTGGTTTGCGCTGTTAATATCAGGGGTAATAAAAGGCAGTAGAGTAAGATTTGTTTCATTAAGCACGAGTAAATAATGAGTAAAAAGGAAGATTAGCGTAAAAATAGTAATTATTAAACAGATTAAAAATAACTGGTTATGAAAGCACAAAAAAAACCGGGATTTTAGTTCCCGGTCTCCTTGTTTTATGCTGGATTATTTTGCATAACTGATCGCTCTCGTTTCCCTGATAACAGTAATTTTAATCTGTCCGGGATAGGTCATTTCATCCTGAATCTTTTTGGAAAGATCATATGAAATTTTAGAGGCATCGGTATCGTTGATTTTATCTGCTCCTACAATCACACGTAATTCGCGACCTGCCTGAATTGCATAAGTTTTAATGACGCCGGGATAGGTAAGTGCCAGTTCTTCCAGTTTGTTGAGCCGCTGGATATACGCCTCCACAACTTCACGTCGTGCACCCGGCCGGGCTCCACTAATGGCATCACATACCTGGACTACAGGAGCAATAAGGTTGTCCATTTCAACTTCATCATGGTGTGCACCAATGGCATTACACACTTCAGGTTTTTCCTTAAATTTTTCTGCCAGTTTCATACCATGCAGAGCGTGGGGCAGTTCCGGTTCATTGTCGGGCACCTTGCCAATATCATGAAGTAAACCTGCACGTTTGGCAAGCTTGGGATTCAGCCCTAATTCAGCTGCCATGGTAGCGCAGAGATTGGCTACTTCTTTGGAGTGTTGCAGGAGATTTTGGCCATATGACGATCTGTATTTCATTTTACCCACCATTCTGATCAGCTCGTGATGCATGCCGTGAATACCCAGATCAATGGTTGCTCTTTTCCCGGCTTCGACGATGTCTTGTTCGATCTGTTTTTTTGTTTTCATCACTACCTCTTCAATACGGGCAGGGTGGATACGTCCGTCGGTAACCAGTTTATGCAGTGCCTGCCGGGCAACTTCACGGCGAACCGGGTCAAATGAGGATAAAATGATGGCATCAGGAGAATCGTCGATAATGATCTCAACACCGGTAAGAGCTTCAAGCGTGCGGATGTTACGTCCTTCACGGCCAATGATCCGTCCTTTTATTTCATCGTTTTCGATGTTAAAAACCGAAACAGAGTTTTCGATAGCATGTTCGGTGGCTGTCCGCTGAATGGTTTCAATAACGATTTTTTTTGCTTCGCGATTGGCAGTTATTTTTGCCTCATCAACAATATCGGAGATGTGCATGATGGCCTCTGATTTTGCTTCGTCTTTCAACGTTTCAATCAATTGAGCCTTGGCTTCGGATGCAGACAACCCGGAAATAGCTTCAAGAGCTTCTACCTGTTTTTTAGTTGACTTTTCTAATTCAATTTGTTTTTTGTTAACCAGATCGAGTTGTGCATTCAGGTTTTCGCGAATGCTGTCCACTTCTTTTTGCCGTCTTTTTAATTCTTCCTGTTTCTGGGCAAATACACTTTCCTTCTGTTTCAGCCTGTTTTCATTCTGTGCGATCCTCGAATTTTTCTCATTGATGATCTTTTCGTGTTCTGATTTAAGTTGAAGAAATTTCTCCTTCGCCTGTAAGATCTTTTCCTTTTTGATGACCTCCCCCTTCTCCTGTGCCTCTTTGATGATGTTCTCGCTCTTCTTTTCAATTTTCTTCCGAAGAATGGTACTGGTGATGAGGAAACCAAGGACTAGACCTGCTACGCCGATAATAATGTCTATTATGTCCATTTTCCTGAGATTTAAGTTGAGAAGGTGATGTGAGTAAAAAAAAGAACCCGCATTATTCAAGGAGTTTAGTAAACCCCGATACTGTACGTTTAGGGTAGCCAGGTTTTTCGAACTTCCACTGTTTCTGAGCTAACAGAAATTCCTGGTGCGAACATCAGGATTGAGGCCTGTCCTACAAACCGTTGAGCATTCCCTTAAGTTTGTAATGTTGAGTTTACAAACGAATTTTGAATGAATGCGGGTATGTTTTACCGGGATGATACCGGGAACTGTATTTTAAAGAACGTGACTTTCAGCACTAATTCGCAATGTCTGGTAATTTTTCTTCAATATCAGTTAACTCACTTATTAATTTGTCGAAGCTTTCCTTTTTCATGCCATCTGTTTGTAAATAATTGATTGCATTTTCAAGGGCAACCATAGCCAGTAAGTCTTGTTTGTCGTTATAGGCAAAGTTTTGTGCATAATTCTTGACCTTCTTATTGATGTCGCCGGCAGCTTTTCTTGTCATCTCTTCTTCATCCCGCTTAACTGTTAATCGGTAAGACCGGTCGGCAATCACCACTGATATTGTTAATTCATCCATCCTTTGAGCGTTGCGAATCGTTTGCTATTTGTTTAAAAGTCCTATACATCTGTCTATTTCCCGCACCATCTCGTCGATTCTTTTCTTTACGTCAGATTTTCCTTCTGCTTGTTTAACTAATTGAGCTAATACTAAATTACTTCTTTCTTTTTTTAAGTCTTCAATAATCTTTTTTTGATTGCTGATGGTCAGTGAATGATCTTGTAATTTGTTTTTCAGAATTTCATTTTCATCACGAATTGAATTATATGCCTGAATCAGCTTTTCAACTTTTGTGTTAATCCTGAAAACCAACTCATTGATATCATCCATATTTCTGTGACCCACTAACGATCAATCTGCAAATGTATTTATTTGAATGTGCAAATCCAAGTTTTACTTTAAATATTTAAGTGAATCCATATGTTTAACTGAACATTACACTTTAACTTCTTCTTTTTCCATATATGCCTCCATGCTTATGTTGCAGGTGCATACCAGGTTACGATCACCATAAGCATCATCAATTCTGGTAACCGGTGGCCAGTATTTGGCATTGATAGTGAATTCAACCGGAAATGCTGCTTTCTGCCTGTTATATGGAAATTCCCACTGATCAGTTGTGATCATGCTGAGGGTGTGAGGTGCATTTTTCAGAACATTTTGCAATTTGTCAACACTGCCTTCTTCAATCAGTTTTATCTCCTCCCTGATTTGAACCATGGCAGTAATAAATCTGTCGAGTTCTTTAAGAGGTTCACTTTCAGTCGGCTCAACCATCAGTGTCCCATGTACAGGAAATGCAACTGTTGGGGCATGGAACCCATAATCCATCAGCCTCTTTGCGATATCCATCACGGTAATGCCTGCAGTTCTGCTGAACAGATTACAATCAAGAATCATTTCGTGAGCAACCCTGTTGTTTTTGCCGCTATACAATATTTTATAATACTCTTCAAGACCTGATTTCAGGTAGTTTGCGCTAAGGATTGCGATGCGTGTTGCTTCTGTTAAACCTTCGGCTCCGAGTAATTTTATATATCCATATGAAATAGGAAGAATAAAGGCACTTCCATACGGGGCTGCCGACACCGGCTGAATCCCTTTTTCGCCTCCGACTTTCATAAAAGGATGGGTCGGAAGGAAAGGTTTTAGGTGTGCTGCAACTCCGATCGGGCCTACACCGGGTCCTCCTCCGCCGTGAGGTATTGCAAAGGTTTTGTGCAGGTTCAGGTGGCAAACATCTGCGCCGATGATTGCCGGGCTGGTAAGCCCGACCTGTGCATTCATGTTGGCTCCATCCATGTAAACCTGTCCGCCATGTTTATGAACGGTTTGGATAATGTCGAGAATATCTTCTTCATAAACCCCATGAGTTGAAGGATAGGTAATCATAATAGCAGCAAGCTGATTGCTGTGTTTTTGAGCCTTCTCCTGTAAATCTGTTAAATCGATATTACCGAATTCATCACATTTTATCACGACCACTTTCAATCCTGCCATCACCGAACTGGCAGGGTTTGTGCCATGGGCCGATGCCGGGATCAAACAAATATCCCGATGTCCTTCGCCGATACTTTCAAGGTACTCTTTGATCACCATCAGTCCGGTATATTCTCCTGATGCTCCTGAATTAGGCTGTAAACTGATGGCATTAAAGCCGGTGATTTCGCAAAGATCTTTTTCGAGATTGCGAATAAGCTCAAGATATCCCTCGGCCTGTTCCATCGGAACAAACGGATGAATTTCTCCGAATTCAGGCCAGCTAAGGGAGAACAGTTCGGCAGCAGCATTAAGTTTCATCGTACAGGAACCCAAAGGGATCATGGTTCGGTTGAGCGCCAGATCTTTATTTTCAAGACATTTCAGGTAGCGCATCATTTCTGTTTCGGAATGGTAATCGTTAAAAACTTCATGGGTCAGAAATTCCGATGTTCTTCGTAATGGAGCAGGAATGGATGAGCCCGGCTGACTGTTGTTATAGCCGTTATAGGGTTTATTGTTGGCTGCTGCAAATATATTCAACAGGATTTCAAGATCGTATTCTGAGGTTGTTTCATCAAAAGAAACCCCCACCTGTTTATCAGTGTCGTAGCGCAGGTTTACCTGATTATTCAAGGCGATTCTTTTCAGTTTTTTGATATCGGTTTCGTCATCCAGTTTTATGGTTACTGTATCAAAAAAATACTGATTTAACACTTTGAATCCATAGGACTTAACTTCCGACGCAAATAAAGTTGCCAGGCGGTTAATCTCGAACGCCACATTTTTCAGCCCGTCCGGTCCGTGATAAGCTGCATAAAACCCTGCCATGTTAGCTAATAATGCCTGTGCAGTACAGATGTTTGAAGTAGCCCTTTCACGTTTGATATGTTGCTCCCGTGTTTGCAGAGCCATCCGCAAAGCCCTGTTACCATTGGCATCAACAGAAACACCTATGATCCTTCCGGGGATATTCCGTTTGTACTGTTCTGTGGTTGCAAAATAACCTGCATGCGGGCCACCGAATCCCATTGGAATACCAAACCGCTGTGTTGAACCTACAGCCACATCGGCACCCCATTCGCCAGGAGGTGCTAGCAGCGTTAAAGCAAGTATATCGGCTGCTACAACCACACCAGCCCCAGCATCGTGAGTCTTCTCCACGAAGTTTTTGTATTCGTGTATTTCACCTGTTAAATCAGGATATTGAACCAGCACTCCAAAGGTGGTTTCATTGGGCTCAAACTCCATATGATTGCCGAATATTAAATCAATTTGTAAGGATCTGGCACGGGTTTTTAAAATGGCTGCTGTTTGAGGGAAAACCATTTCAGAGACGAAAAAGGTATTGGCATTTCTTTTAACCTGATCACGCGACCTGCTGTTGAAAAGCATGATCATCGCTTCGGCAGCAGCAGTACCTTCATCTAAAAGTGATGAATTCGCAATGGGAAGCCCGGTGAGTTCTGAAACCATAGTCTGATAATTTAACAATGCTTCCAGCCTCCCTTGTGAAATTTCAGCCTGGTAAGGAGTGTAAGAAGTATACCATCCCGGATTCTCCAGAACATTTCGCTGAATCACACCAGGTGTTATGGTATTGTAATATCCCAATCCGATATAGGATTTGAAGTTTTTATTTTTTGATCCCAGCTCCTTCAAATGTTTAAGGTATTCATATTCGTTGATACCATCCGGAAGGTTGAGGGGTTTTTTCAGCCTGATTTTTTTCGGAATGGTTTGATCTATAAGGGTATCGATCGAATCTACCCCGATCTTATTCAACATCCTGGCTATGTCTGATTCGCGTGGGCCGTTATGTTTTTGTATGAAATTGTTTGTCAGCATGTTTCTTTTTATTAATTAGCGATTCACAATGGGGACAAAATTATAAATCTAAACAGAAAAAAAAAGTAAAATGATTTAATTGTTAACAAATTAACAGTAATTCATTTATTTCAGGATCATGAATAACAATAAGGTTTGTTTAATTGAATGAGGTTTGTTTATACCGCTTTGATAAAAATTTTTTTGTGTAAATGATCAATTGGTTTAATTTTGCGTTGTTAACCAGTTATAGTACAAAGGGAGCGGATTTTTATCCACAAAAATTATCATCATTGCCGGGGTTTTGGTTTTATCAGCTTTTGGTAAAAATAAATCCTGTATTAACAAAAAGGTTCAAAAAATGTTAAAGCTTAGAACACAACTTAATACCAATAGAATCATGCGTTATACTATTTCTGTATTACTCATAGTGTTATTGACGCAGGCTATCAATTCCAAAGCGCAAAACAAAGCACTCGAATTTTACTACGACCAATGGGCACATATTGAAGGTGCCGATCCTGAAGGATTTACCGGTTTAACTCTTGAATCATGGGTTAAGCTTGATAAATATCTCGATCTGGCCGGCACTCAGTTTTCTGGTAGCTTTATTCTTGCGAAGGAAGCATCTGTTTCGAATTATTATGGTTTTTTACTTGTGGTACTTAGCTATCACAATGCCGATACAGGTCGTCTGGCTTTCGGGCTGAATTTCGAGCACATGGGCAGCAATATTCATGAAGGATTGCATTCTTATTCAAAGGTGCCACTTAATGAATGGGCTCACCTGGCTGCCACCTGGAATGGTGATTCAATGAGCGTATTTATCAATGGCGTATTTGATAGATCACTGGATGTAAGCCAGTACGGCGGATTTTATGATCCTCCGGCCGACAGCCTCAATATCGGTATCAGGAAAGTAGGCCCTTATTTATCAGCAACTTTTGGATTGATAGATGAAGTGAGGATATGGAATGTGGCCCGGACTGAGCAGGAGATAAGAGAGACCATGTATACCGAACTTACCGGAAACGAAAACGGCCTGTGGGCATACTATAAGCTCAATACCGGAACCGGCCAGTACATCTATGACTCAGGACCCAATGGTTTCGACGGTATCCGGGGTTCAAGTCCGTCAACCGTGACAAATGACCCACCCTGGCGAAATTCAACTGTGCCGTTGCCCTATTACACCGCCCAGGATGGTAACTGGAATAATGATGCCACTTGGGCACCGGGTCAAAAAATTCCACGAACCAATTGGGCAGACATTGATATCGATCACGAGGTTAATGTTGATTCAAACCTTACTGCAAGAGATATTCACATAAATCCTTCCGGTTCGGTTACGATAGATAATGGCTATACACTCACGATTGACGGTGATTTAACAATTCATTCGGATAATTCTGGAAGTGGTTCGTTTATCGATAACGGAACCTTAATTGCAAATCGTGAACCCAGGGTTGAAAGGTACCTGACACAGAACTACTGGCATTTTATCGGAATGCCTGTTGAAAATGATTCCGTTGGAGTGTTTTATATTCCGGGCGGATCAGATGTATATTTAAAAACCCATATCGAATCTACGAATACCTGGGGGCCTAACATCACCAACGTTAATTTGCCGCTTGTGCAAGGCCGTGGTTATGAAGTGTATGTGGATGACAATATAAGTCAGGATGAAACAATTGTTTTTCAGGGTACATTAAATTCTGGTGATTATACCACCGGCACAGGAAACTTTTACGATCTTGAATATACCTCTGGCCATGGACTGAACCTGATTTCAAATCCTTATCCTTCAGCACTGAATGGAGATATCAACTCATGGTCAAAATCAGATGTGAGCAGCAAAATTTGGGTGTGGAACAGTTCATCAGGAAATTACAGCTATTGGACCGGTATTTCCGGAACCAACAACGACGGCTGGGGAACACTTACAAATGGTGTTATTCCTGCCATGCAGGCCTTTTTTGTTGAAGCTACCGCACCAAATCCGGAACTTACAATTCCGCAATCCGGAAGAAGTCACAGCAACCTCGGATTTTACAAAAACAATATGCCGGCAAATTCTGTTAAGATCGGTGTTTCAGGTGATCCTTATTATGATGCTGTGTTTGTTGGATTTGATGAAAATGCGAGCAACGGTTATGACAAAGATTATGATGTAATGAAACTTTTCGGACTCGACAATGCACCCCAACTTTATTCTGTTGCAGATGAAGAAAACCTCTCCATCAATATGATGGCGGCTTTGCAAAATTCCGAGTTTGTTGATTTAAATTTTGAATGTGCCCAGGATGGTTGGTATGAATTAAATTTTGAATCCTCTGGAGTTTTTGATGAAAATATTAAAATATATCTGCAAGACAATTTTGAAGAAAGTACCACCTTATTTGAACCTGGTGATACCTACTCATTTTACCATGAGTCTCAAAATAATCCTGAACGATTTAACCTGAAGTTTTTGATGCCATCCGGCGACCCAGAAATACAGGAAAATAACTTCAGAATAATTAATACGCCTGGTCATTTGTATGTGAGGTTTACAGAGAGAACAGATGCGAAAGTTTTTCTTTATACTGCATCTGGCTCTTTAGTTGACGAAAAACAGAGCATGAATGGCGAAGAAGTTGCCTTTGCTTCAACCGAATTGCATGGTGTATACCTGCTGAGGATCATTACTGCAGAACAATCTTATTCAGGTAAAACTTTTATCCGCTAATAAAAAAGACCGGTTCTGAACCGGTCTTTTTTATTTAACACTTTTCAGATTTTAATTTGTGCGTGAACTGTTATGCCAGGTTAAGATCTTTAATAATTCCCTGTATTCTGTCATCCAGTGTTTTTTCAACCTGATCGTATTCATCCGGATTATTGAGATTTGTATTTACACTGAAATAGAATTTTATTTTTGGTTCAGTGCCAGAAGGCCTGACAGAGATTTTACTTCCGTCCTCAAGAAAAAACTGCAACACATTTGACTTGGGAAGTTCGATCTTTTTTTCTTTTCCGGATGATAAATCCATTTCAACCTGGGTTTGATAATCCTTTATGCCGACCAGCTTCGATCCGTTGATCGAATCGGGTGGATTGTTTCTGAATGACTCCATCATCTGCTGAATTTCTTCAGCCCCCTGTTTTCCTTTGCGAACTACCGATATCAGATTTTCTTTATAAAAACCGTATCTGGAATAAATATCAGGCAACAGCTCGCTAAGGGTTTTACCCTTTTCTGCCGCCCAGGCAGCAGTTTCTGCGATCATACAACAAGAAATTACCGCATCTTTATCTCTTACAAAATCTCCGATCAAATATCCATAACTTTCTTCTCCACCTCCAATAAAGGTTTTTTTGCCTTCCAGTTCGCGGATAAGGGCTGCAATGTATTTGAATCCCGTGAGCGTGTCAAACGATTCCACACCATTATCAGTGGCGATTTTGGTTAATATTTCTGAGGTAACTACTGTTTTTACGATATATTCTTTTCCGGTAATTTTTCCAAGTTCACTCCAGCGGGTGATCAGGTAAAAAATAAGGAGACTTGCCGTTTGATTGCCATTGAGCAGGACAAATTCTCCAGAAGATGTTTTTACGGCAATTCCCACACGGTCAGCATCAGGGTCGGTTGCCATTACGAGATTTGCCCCTGTAGCTTTGGCCTTTTCGATGGCCATGCTCAGAGCCGCAGATTCTTCGGGATTGGGTGACTTCACGGTTGGGAAGTTGCCATCTGAAATATCCTGCTCGGGAACGTTAATGATGTTTTCAAACCCAAAAGCTTTCAAAGTCTCAGGAACCAGTTTAACACCTGTACCATGAATCGGGGTATAAACGATCTTCAGGTCTTTCTGTTTTTTTATAATATCTGGTGACAGACTTAGTGTTTTGATATGATCCATATAGGCTTGGTCCACCTTATTTCCAATGGTTTCAACCAGTGAATGATCCCTTTCAAACTTAACATCATGTATGCCTTTGATTTTCCCGACTTCCTCAATAACATTTTTGTCGTGCGGAGATATCAGTTGTCCTCCATCTTCCCAATATGCTTTATATCCGTTGTATTCAGGCGGATTGTGAGATGCTGTGATCACAATTCCGGTTTGGCATCCGAGATACCTGATTGCAAACGAAAGTTCCGGAGTTGGCCGGATATCATCAAATACATATACTTTAATTCCATTGGCAGACAAAACATCGGCTGTGATGCCGGCAAAAAAAGTATTGTTGTTCCTTGAATCGAATGCTATAGCCGCTTTTATCTGATCACGGTCAGCAAACTTTTTCTTCAGGTAGTTGGCCAGTCCCTGGGTAGCCATCCCGACAGTGTATTTATTCATTCGGTTGGTTCCTACACCCATGATTCCGCGAAGCCCTCCTGTTCCAAATTCAAGATCTTTGTAAAAAGCATCGGTCAGTTCGGTCGATCCTTCTTCAATCAGTTGCTCTACTTTTTTACGTGTTTCTTCATCATAAGTGCCCTGGGTCCATTCCCGTGCCCTGGCGATAATATATTCTTCAGCTTGTTTCATAATTTTTCGGTTAGGAATTGTTAATTCATAAGTGCAAAATTATCCAAAATTATGCTTGATGATATGTAGGCATGTTAACTTAAGGTAATTTAACAGAAGATTAAGAAAAACCCTCAGTTTCCTTTGGTAAAAGTTTCAGACATGCAGCAAGGCTATCACGCCAGTAAGGGATGCTGATACCAAAGTCATTTTTAATTTTTGATGTATTCAAAACACTGTAATATGGCCTCTTTGCGGGAAGCGGATACGCTTCAGTAGGAATCGGTTCGATCGTGCAGTCAATTTCAGAAAGGCTGACAATAGCTTTGGCAAAATCAAACCAACTGGCTGTTCCTTCATTTGAATAGTGATAGATATGAACTCCCTCAGGTATTTTTTTATTGCTGAGTATAATCAGGAGGGTTTCAGCGAGGTCACCGGCATATGTTGGCGTTCCTGTTTGATCGCACACGATATTTAAAGAATCCCGTTCTGTTGCATACCTGATGATGGTTTTTACGAAATTATGACCAAATTCAGAATACAGCCAGGAGGTTCTGATGATCAGTCCGTTTAAGGCATTTGCTAACATAACTTCCTCCGCGCGGGCTTTAGTAGTGGCATAAATGCTCCGCGGACCGGGTTTATCTGATTCAACATAAGGTTTGTAATGAAAGCCGTCAAAAATAAAATCAGTCGAAATATGGATCAATCCGAAATTCAGATTTTTCGATAAAACCGATAGGTTTTCAACGGCTTTGGTATTGATCAGAAAAGCCTTTACATCGTCTTCTTCAGCTTTGTCGACCGCAGTATAAGCGGCACAGTTAACCACATAATCATAGTTGCCGGCCGAAAGATATTTTTCCAGTGCCGGCATATCGGTAATATCGAGATCCTCCACATCGGTATAGGTAATATCCAATGACGTAAATAAGGGTGCATGTTTATGAATTGATCTTCCTAACTGACCTTTGGCCCCTGTAATTAATATTTTCATTGTTGTTTGACTATGTTCTCAAAATAGGCAATGGTTTTTCCCAATCCTTCTCGCAGCGGGATTTTTGGTTCCCAGCCAAATTTTTCCCTGGCAAGCGTGATATCGGGTTGCCTTTGCAGGGGGTCGTCGGCCGGGAGGGGTTCAAATATCAACTTCGATTTTGACCCTGTTAGCATGATGATGTTTTCGGCCAACTGAAGGATGGTATATTCTCCTGGATTTCCCATGTTTACGGGACCAGTAAAATCGTCTTCCGAATTCATCAACCTGATCATACCTTCCAGAAGATCATCCACATAGCAAAAACTTCGGGTTTGCGAGCCATCGCCATAAATGGTAATATCTTTATTTTGTAAAGCCTGCATGATGAAGTTCGAAATTACCCTTCCATCGTCAGGATGCATACGTGGACCGTAGGTGTTGAAAATCCGCATCACTTTGATCCTTACATCATTTTGACGGTGATAATTGAAAAACAGCGATTCTGCGCAACGTTTTCCTTCATCGTAACACGATCTGAAACCGATCGGGTTAACATTGCCCCAATAACTTTCGGTTTGCGGATGGATTTTCGGATCTCCATACACTTCACTGGTCGAGGCCTGCAATATTTTGGCCTTTACCCGTTTTGCCAATCCCAGCATGTTAATTGCTCCCATTACTGAAGTTTTAATCGTTTTAATGGCATTGTACTGGTAATGTATAGGAGAGGCAGGGCAGGCCAGGTTGTAAATCTCATCCACTTCAATAAAAAAGGGCATGGTTACGTCATGCCTGATGAGCTCGAAAAAGGGTTTATCAAGCAGATGAATAATGTTAGCTTTTTGACCGGTAAAATAATTATCAAGGCAGATCACTTCGTTGCCTTCATTAAGAAGTCTTTCACACAGGTGTGAACCCAAAAAACCGGCACCGCCGGTAACCAGAATTCTTTTTTTCATCGATTCGATATTTGCGTTTGTAATTGACTTAATTGTACGATTGAGTTTCCACTGAAATTGCAGAAACCATTGTACTCAAATGAATTCAATACGAAAAAAAATCTCATTGGTTTATATTTTAAAGGCATTTATCACGAAATAATAACCCATAATGAACGAAATTCCAAGTTTCATGAAAGTTCCTGCAACAAAACCAAGGAATGACCCCAATCCCGATCTGAAAGCTGTGTTGGTATCTTTGCCTGCCAAAAGTTCGCCTGTAAAGGCCCCTAAGAAAGGTCCGATGATCAATCCGAGGGGTGGAAAAAAGAATATACCGATAATGAGCCCGATGGTTGCCCCCCAAATTCCTTTTTTGCTTCCACCCAGTTTTTTCGTACCCCAAATTGGAACTACATTGTCAAGCACGGTCACGGCAGCGGTGATCAAGGCCCATGTTACAAGGAATTTTACTGTAAACGGTGGATTTTGTGTGAGCTGTAAAATCAGTAATGATGCCCAGCTAAAGATCTGACCGGGTAAGATCGGCAGCACGCAGCCAATTATTCCAACGATCAGACTGATCGAACCAAGTATTATCCACAACAAATCCAAATTCATCAATATTGTATTTTATTGTCAAGCTGATTCCATTTTTCGAACACTTCAAGTGCTTCGTTCCTGAGCATTTGCTCATTGGGAATTTCCCTTTCATTGAAATCGAGTCTTAGTTCCTGATAGATCTTTGAATCATCGAAACCTGCCATTTCTGCATCTTTGCGGTTGGCTGCAAAGAATAGTTTAGCCGGTCGTGCCCAATAAATTGCGCCCATGCACATAGGACAAGGTTCACAACTTGAATATATCTCACAACCATCAAGTTGAAAATGCCCCAGATTTTTACAGGCGTCTCTAATTGCATTTATTTCAGCGTGGGCTGTAGGGTCGTTCGATGAGGTTACGGTATTCGACCCTTTGCCAATTATTTCTCCATTCTTTACAACCACGGCTCCAAAAGGTCCTCCGTTTCCGTTTTTTAAATTGGAAGCCGCCAGGTTAATGGCTTCCAGCATAAAAGTTTGTTTATTTGGCATGTTGAAAATTTAGGAGACAAATTTACCATTTTCCGCGGTGCGTCGGAAATTTAAGTGCATCCTGGAGCTTTTTGAGAAATTCTTTTCTCGGAACAGGAACTGCACCCAAACTTTGAAGATGATCGGTTTCGACCTGTGCATCAATAAAATGGAAATCCCATTTTTTTAATCTCTCCACCAGGTGAAAAAATGCAATTTTGGAAGCATTGCTCACATGATGGAACATCGATTCTCCAAAAAATGCTTTTCCGAGTGATACGCCATACAAACCACCTGTCAGTTTTCCGTTTTGATAAACCTCAACCGAGTGGGCAAATCCTTCTTCATGAAGCCTGAGATACGCCTTTTTCATTTTTGTTGTGATCCATGTGCCGTCCTGATCTTCACGGGGTACAGCAGCGCATTCCTCTACAACTCTTTTAAAATCAGTGTCAAATTTTATTTCGAAAGGGCTGTTGCGTAAAGTTTGTCTGAGGCTTTTGGAGAATTTGGCAGATTCGGGGTAAACAATTGATCTTGGATCCGGTGACCACCATAAAATAGGATCTTCTTCTGAAAACCAGGGGAAAATACCCATCGAATAAGCCAAAACCAATCTTTCTGGAGAGAGGTCACCTCCCACAGCCAGCAATCCCTGATATTCTGCAAGTGACGGATCGGGAAAAAGCATTCGGTTGTCGAGTGAATAAACAGGCATGGTCAATCTGATTTGTTATCATTTTCATAAATGTACCGGATCATTCTGTTTTTTGCCGTTTCAATCGATCTTTCTTCCTCACGTCTGCTTTCTTCAGCCTTTATTTCTTCCATCTCCTCTTCAATTTCCCAGTTATACTTTTTTCTTTTCGGGCCATCCTTCCTGAAATAGAAGGCCAGCACGGAACCCGCTATCAAACCCCAGAAGTGAGATTCGTAGGAGATGTTTTTTTCGGGGTAAAAATCGGGGAATATGCCCCAAACAAGACTGCCATAAAGAAATGTGACCAGCATGGTTATTGCCAGCAACCTGATATCTTTTCTGAATATTCCGCTAAAAAACAGAAAAGCTGCCAGTCCATAAACCACACCTGATGCTCCTATGTGGTAAGCTTCGCGGGCCCCCACCCAAACACTTATTCCACTGATAAGATAGATTAAAACAATGGTTTTTAAAGCTATTTCTTTGTAAAAATAAAGAATGCAGGAGCCGAGGACAAACAGTGGGATAGAATTTGCGAACAGATGTTTCAGGTCGGCATGGATCATTGGCGCAGTAATAATGCCTATCAAACCCGTAAAACTTCGTGGATATACGCCCAAAAAACCGAGATCGATATGCGCGAGTATTTCTCCAAGTTTAATGATCCAGAGTAAGGTCAGGAACAAAAGAGGAGGAACCATACTTCGGATAATATTCGTTTTTTCGTTTGCCATCCGGTCTGCTCATCAATAGTTATACCATCGCTAATTTAAACAAAAATTTACCCTGAAAGGAATCTGTACAGGCATGATTTATTTGGATCGTTGGATCATTTCTTTACTTTTGCCCTAAATTGATCAAAATGAAAAAGTTTACATTTTTTTTCGCAGGACTTGCACTGGCCTTATCGTTAAAAGCACAGCTTACGATCACACAGTCAGATATGCCTCAGGCGGGAGATACCATACGGTTGAGCACAACTATTGATTTGGGTCTGATAGATTATGAAACCACCGGTGAAGGCATAACCTGGGATTTCAGTTCGTTGATGCCGCTGGCGCAACGAGTAGATTCTTTTGTGTCGGTTCAGCAAACCCCCTGGGTATATCAGCTTGTTTTTTTCGGTGCTGCCAACCTGGCACAGCCACTTCAGGAATTTGATCAGTTTCCCGGATTCCAGGTGACAGATGTTTATAATTTTTATAAGAACAGTGCTTCGGATTACCGGTTGTCAGGATACGGAGTTACCCTGAACAGCATTCCGGTTCCAACAAAATTTGGCACCGCAGACATCATTTATCATTTTCCTGTTAACTATGATAATCTTGATTCATCGCAATCGTCTTATCAGTTTGCTATTCCGGGGCTCGGTTATTCCGGCGGATGGAAAAAAAGGATTAACCATGCCGATGGTTGGGGAACTTTGATCACCCCTTTCGGTTCATTTGAAACGATCCGTATCAAAACCGAGGTAACCCAATATGATAGCCTGCATATTGATTCTTTGGGCATCGGGTTTCCGGTTTATCGTCAATTCACAGAATATAAATGGCTTGGGAATGATTTTGGCCTACCCCTGTGTGAAATTACCAAAGAGGGGCTACTTACTACCGTCAATTATATTGATTCGGCAAGGGTTTTATTTACCAATACTGAGACTGCAATTGAACCGGGTCAAACCATATCAGTTTATCCGAATCCTGTTAGCGAGCATATTTATATTGCATTTGGAGGCCGGTTAACTTCCGATGCTCAGGTTACAATATTTAATTCAACAGGAAAAATGGTTTACTCACAGGCCATACCTGCTTATAGTTTAAATCAAGGTGCCTTTACTATTAAAATTGATGAAGCAGGAATGAAACCAGGAATATATGTTGCGCTTATTAAAACGAAAAATGAAGAAGTTGTTAAAAAGTTGCTTGTTCGTTAACCTGCAAAATTGTAAACTCTTTTTTCCTCTTACTAAAATTGATTATATACGAATTGCCTGTTTCTACCTGATAAATCTGGTAGTCCATTCTGGCATCCCGAAACCTGATATAAATGTTAATCTTTTGACCGAATTCGATTTTACCCGAATTATTTCCAGCTATGTTGTAAGGCTGCCATTGTTGTTGATCAAGGCTGAGTTGAAACCTGAATTCACGGTTTGATTGGTTGGTGATTATGAGCGAAGAATGATCGATATTGTCATTTGCAAACCTTTGAGCTTTTGCATGTTGTAAACTGTCGATAGGAATTGGGTCCGGTAAATCCAGGTGAAGCCTTTCCGGTTTAAACTGATTTCTGAAATAATTACCTTTTTCACCCAGCCTTCTTTTACCAGGCCCGGCGGTTTCTGCTATCAGATATTTGTCGCCATCGAAACGGATAAATGTATCATAGCTGTCGGGTTCACCCTTAATTGCTGAAAGTACATGCCGCGATTGATTGAGGAAAATAATATCATCCCCAGGAATGAGATACATCAGAATTCCGGCGAAAAGGAGAACTTTTGAATCACAATCGCCATACCCTTCAATCAGCAATTTGGGAGGAGGACTAACGCCACCGAAATGCCTCCCTTTTTTTTCGTAGGTAGGAATTCCATACGGTATATCCTGCACAAATCGCATTGCAATTTCGATACGGTTCAACCGTGAATCTTTCCCATAATCTCTCAATGATGAAATCAGCATTTCTGCAATGGGCTTGCAAAATGTTTCACTATAATAGGCAAGAACAGCACTTTTATCTACCTCGATGGTATTGTCGTTAAGCACAAATAACCCGGATTGCAATATCTTCATTCTTTCGATGCGGTTGGCTTCCGTGTCAGAGTAAGGCTCAAACATCCATGTTGGAATTCCAAACCGGTCAATCATCTCTCCTGTAGTTGTTTTCGGTAAAGTAAGGTTATAGGTCTGGAGGGTGGAAAAAATGTCTGAAAATGTATATTTGATAGTCCAGTTGTCCTCATTTTCAGATACTTCATAACGGACATGGGGGTTCTTTTGATACTTCGATTGAGCAAAAACCCATATGGGTAGAATAATCAGTGATGCTACTACAATGGGGAAAAACAAACCAGCTTTTTTTGACATACTTTTTGAAACGGTAGTCGGGGAATGTTATTTTGCCTGTTGAAAAAATGATGATTTTATTTCAGCACATCCGCCATGAATCTTTTGGTATTGAGTTTATAGGTAACCCCAACCGTGATGAACCAATATTTATCATCTTTAAACCTGATTTTCCCGTCGAGCTGGTCGCTGCTAATATAGCGAGATGTAAGTTCAGCTTCCAGGTTAATCTGGTCATTCAGGGTATAGGATACTCCAATTCCCATTGGTATCATAAATTCAGTTACAGCTTTCGATTTGGCCGGACTCGGACCATTTGCCTCAATGTCTTCGCTGATAACATCATAACCAAACCCATTCACCACATCACCTTCATCATTTCGTAACAAAACCCTGTAGTTGATCAAACCAAGGCCTAAAAAACCATAGGGTTTGAATTTCTCAAATCTGAAATTATGGTTAGGCCATTTTTTCAGGTAAACCTTAAAATTGAGGTTAAATTCCTTGAATTTATTTTCGAAGTTCTGCTGGTTTTTCTCCCCTTTCATTTTTCCAAAATTTATCTGGAATCTTCCATGTCCGTCAATCATACCTGTTGAAATGACTTTTTTTTCAGCCGAAACTCCATAAACACCCGGGAAAACCAAAACTTTATTTACATCCACATCTCCTCTGAACAATGATAATCCAAATTGTCCTGTAAAATACCAGTTGTCTTTCCATGTTGGCATGCTCAGTGAATAATAGCGACCACCTCCTTTCGGGATGATCCGCTTCATTTTATGCTCCAGTTTCCATGTATCGGATTTAAAAGCAATGAGTGAAAAGCGGACATAAAATTCATCCAGGTTGTTTTTTGCCACTACCTTGGCGGTTTCGTCATCCCTGATAAACTTGTGCGTAACCGCAATCACCGAGTTGTTGCCTTCAGCATTATAATCCTCCGTAATGGTGTTGTAAGCTTTTTGTAAACCTTCAGTAAATGTTGATTCGCCTTCGATATATATGATATTCGAAGCTTTTACTGAAATCATTTCCAATTCCTTGGGAGTGAAAATGATTTTTCTCGGATTGATATCATAATTGGTGGAATAGATCAATAATTTAACCTCATAGGTCCCGTCGATCTTTTCCTTGTTGTTGAGCATAAATTTATAAGCTTTCAGCGATTGTGTAAGTTTTTTTCTTTCAAAATATACATCCGCCGCATCCATCATCAGAATGATCCGGTGAGTAGGTTTCAATGTTACAACTGCCGGAATTTTAGTTGTTTCCGGGGTTTTTGAAACTTCGTCACTTTGCTTTTCCTGGGTTGTAGTTACTGCAGCAATTTCAAGACCTTCGGGGGTTAAGGCAGTCTCTGTTTCCCCGGAACCAACCTCTGGCTGTTGTTCCGAAGGTATTTCTTCTGAAGTGGTTTCTGCAATGGCAACAGGTTGTTGTGTCACGATGGGTTTATTGTCGGTAACGCTGATTATTCCTGACCGCTCGGTTCCAACAAACAATTGATTATCATGCCAGGCCATTGTGGTTACTTCATCATCCGGCAGGGAAGAATTCTGAAAATCATATACAGTCCAGTTTTTCCCATCAAATACATTGATTCCACCGATATAGGTTCCGATCCATTTGTTGTTTTTTTCGTCAATTCTGATCGGTCTTATGTTGTCGTCAGTCAGGCCTGTATTTGAGCTGTTGTATTTGATCCAGAAAACATCATTAAACACGGCAATTCCGCCACCACCTGTTCCAATCCATTTTTTGTTTTCTTCATCAACTGCTATGGAATAGATATAATCATTGGGTAGCTTGGAGTTTCGCTCGGTATATACATTCCAGTTTTTACCGTCAAAAGAGGCAACGCCACCACCCTGAGTGCCAAGCCACAATAAACCTTTTTTATCTTTAGTTATGCAAACAACCTTATTGGAGAGGAGTGGTGAGTTTTCATCATTATAGATTGTCCAAATACCGCTGTTGAGGTGAGCCAAACCACCGAAGTAGGTGCCTACCCAAACTGAGCCGTCATCATCGCAAAACATCGACATCACCACATTAGACGGTATTCCTGAGTTGGATGTTTTGTAAACTTCCCAGGATGTACCATCAAAACGGGCTAGTCCGCCACCATCGGTGCCGATCCATTTCACATCGTTTTTACCGATGGCAATAGAGTTTACATAATTATGCGGTAATTCCGAATTTGAGGTGTTGTAAACAGTCCATTTTTCATTCTCAAAACAGGCGATTCCTCCCATATAGGTGCCAACCCACATGGTGCCTTTTTCATCAAATGAAATACTTTTGATAGTTTGATTAGGAAGCCCGGAATTTTCGGAATTGATTACATCCCAGGAGTAATCTTGTCCCATTACCGGACTCACGATCAGTAGCAGATATATCAGCTTCGTTCGTAACATGTATAGCCGTTCTTGGTAAAACACATACCTACTACGATTATACACAAAATTATGTTACCAAATAAATCTAAATTCAGGAGATTAATCCATTTTTAGGAAAATGTCCCGCCTGAAATTATTCGTGTACGAGTTTTATACTATATAATGTATCTCCTGAAATGACCTTTCCATAATAAACTCCTTTGCTAACGGTTTTTCCAGCGGCATTTTTGCCATCCCATTCAAAGATACTCGTTTCGCAATTTATGCAACGTTGCTGAATTTCCCTGATTAGTATTCCTGTTGCATTGTAAATTTTGATTGTGTTTTGTTCAGCTGTTTTCCCCCCTGTCTGAATCAGCACATGGTCAGAAAATGGATTGGGGTATGCATCAATTTTAGTATTCAGCATCACGGAATTTATTCCAACAGTTGTGTCTGCTATGATATATCCGGGTTTGAGTAATGTGTCGGATGATAACCCATTGCTGATTACCAGTTTAACTGAATATTCTCCCTGATCAACATAAGTGTATATAGGGTTTTGCTCATCCGAATCAAACGTTCCGTCGTTGTTAAAATCCCAATGCCATTCTGTGATATCACCCAATGAAAGATCAGTAAATTCAACTTCCAGCGGGATGTAGCCTTGTAATGGATTGGCAACAAAATCGGCAGCAAGAAGGCTCGCATTCAAACCGCCCGAATAGCACTTAATGTTGCCTTGTCTGCCGCCTGCAACCATTTCCCATGAACCATCTCCGTTGATATCGGGGATAGCTGCAATAGCATCCAAAGGTTCTCCGTAGTCTTCTGAGAATAATTCATTTCCATTGGCGCCATCAATAAAATAAACGTAGTTGCTGCCAAACAGGGTTCCTGTCACCATGTCGCTGATCCCATCTCCTGTGATGTCAGCAATTTTGTCGATGTTCCAAACTTTATCGGCCAGAGAAGTGAGCCAGATGTTGCTTCCATCCAGACCATCAATCATCAACGCATTTGTTCCGCTGTAGCCTAATGAAATGTCAGCATATCCGTTGCCATTTACATCATCCATCCGTTCGAATCGCAAAATGATGTTATTTCCCGCAGAACCACTTTGAAAGGCACTGCCACTGCCCGGGTCAATCAGGTAATAATTACCTGCAAAGTCTCCTGCAATGATGTCAGAGATTCCATCCCCCGTGGCATCATCAAGTTGCTCCAGTGCCCACACACTTGTTCCGGCTGTGGTAAAGGTCCATTGTGTGTTTCCGCTGCTTCCGTCAATACCAAACACTTTACCTTCGGTTTCACCGTTGTTCGATCCACCTCCAATCACATCTGGAAGATCATCACCGTTGAAGTCCTGAACTCCGATTATTGAAAATCCCGGTCCGTCGATGTAGTTGTCCCAGATCAGGGAACCATCGGTTCCATTGAGGCAGAAAAATCTTTTGGGTCCTGTGTTATTTCCATCGTTTCCGGCACAGGCGAGCACATCACTGATGCCATCACCGTCGTAATCGTATTTCGTCCAGACCTGGTAAACCCAACCGCCGTCACCATATATGTGCGTGTCGAAAATCCAAAGTAATGAACCAGTAGATCCGGATAGTGCTTTCACCGCTTTCACTGCACCCGTGAGACCCACGATTACATCACTGAAGCCATCGTTGTTTATATCTTCGATAATGGTTACATCGTTTTGTCCCTGTACACTTCCGGCCTCATTTTCCCAAATCAAATCGGCTATACCGTCGGAGTTCCCATTAAAACAACGCACATAATCGTCTTCACTGCAAATGATTACATCACCTATTCCATCACCGGTAACATCATTTATCGGAGCTATGCCTTTTATACTATTGTCAAATGAAGTATTAATTGTATAATTCCAAAAGGTTTCACCGATGGGATAATCCTGCTCATTTCCTGATCCTTCAAAAGTTAATTCAATCGGGTCCTGTGACGCATCGTTGTGATAAATCTGGGCAATGGATTCATAATCGGTTGCTTCTTCAGGATTGAACCAAATGCCAACACCAATGGTCTCCAAAACGCTGATGGTAAGTGGAAGCTGTAAATTATAGTCATAATAAAAATGTTCATCTTCGAATGTAATGTCCGAAACTTCAAGATCTTCATTACCGTCATTTGTAATTTCCATAATCCAACGGGTTGTTGCGCTGGCTCTCACAGAACCGTAATCGTGGAATAAAACGGGTATGTTGATGTGTGGCCCGGCAAACACTGCCTCACCACCGATTGTCAATTCAACTTCCGGATTAACCGGATCATTTGATTCGATGGTTGCTATTGTATTCAATGTTCCTGATTCGGTGGGTTTGAAGATAAACTCGATGCTGTTGCTGTTTCCGGGATCTATGGTAAAAGGAAATGCCTGGTAGGTGAACAGAGGCACGGCACCGGGGAAGGCTACATTGTTTACTTCAAGAGGCGCTGTTCCTGAATTATTGATGGTGCAATTCCAAACAGCAGAATCTCCAACCGCTACAACTCCAAAATCATAATTTGTAACAGGAACATTGATAGCGGGGGTGCCGGCACCTCCCAGGTCCACTTTATAAAGCGTGCTCGGAGAAGAAAGGGGGCCATCGATGTACCAGAGATACTGCCCATCGAACACAATGCCAGCAGGGCGGTCGTCTTCACAGGCATGCGATTCGAGAATCGCACCCGTTTGATCAATCTTAAACAACATATTAGCATAATAATCTGCAACCCAGAGGTTATTACCCTCCATACACAAATCCCAGGGTTGATCGGCCGGAGTGTTAATTTGAGCAATGATGTTACCTGATCCATCCACTTTGTAAATGGTACCCGGATCGGGATAATAGGTTGCCACCCAAAAATCACCATTATCCCATGCAATTCCCGACATGTAGTGATCAGGTAAATCGAATTGCGACAAAATGGACCCGGTTAGGTCAAGTTGCAGTGCGTAAGCCGGATCTCCGCTACTTAAGCCATGATCAGTTATCCACAAATCGGTGCCGTCAAAGGTCATTCCATAGGTATCGTTGATCGTTGCATTCAAAAATTGTAAATTACTTTGGCCTGTGGATGGATCAAACCGGTAAATTTCATCCCCGTTTGCCCCATATATTCCATAATAAATATAGGTGCCATCCCAGGCAAGGCCTGAGGCTTTACCCGAAATTGTATGGGTTTCTAATATGGTCCAGTCCTTCGGATCTTTTTCTCCGGGAACGGATGAAGAAAGTTGATTTGATATTACGACCATTAAAAATGCGAGAAGTAAATTATTCCGTTTCATAGATGTAGATTTTATTTTCTGTTCAAAATGAAGATTCGAAGTCAAGTTTCGAAAATTTTCTGAAATCCGAGATAAATGTATAAAAAGTAGCCTTTCCATGGGTAACTAATTGTCAATATCTTGTGGTTGTGTCGCTGTAACTTGTTCGTTGATTGTAATTTGTGAATATTGTATATAAGCCAACCATTTTGCCTGTGAACCCATGTGAAGCAAAATCATGCCAAAAAGTTTGTACTTTTGATCGAAATAATTTTGAACGATTTTAACATTCAGGGATGGAAAATTTTATTGTATCTGCAAGAAAATACAGGCCGCAAACTTTTGATACTGTAGTTGGCCAGAAGTCTATCACCAACACACTCAAAAATGCGATCAGGAGCAATCATCTTGCACAGGCATTTCTTTTTTGTGGTCCGAGGGGTGTCGGAAAAACTACCTGCGCTCGTATTCTTGCTAAAACCATCAATTGCCAAAACTTGTCTGAAAATATCGAAGCGTGTGATGAATGCGAATCATGTAAATCTTTCAACAGGTCTGCTTCATTTAATATACATGAACTTGATGCAGCTTCCAACAATTCTGTTGACGATATCCGCAACCTGGTAGACCAGGTGAGAATTCCTCCACAGGTTGGGAAATATAAGGTATATATTATCGATGAGGTGCACATGCTTTCGCAGGCTGCCTTCAATGCCTTTCTGAAAACCCTGGAAGAGCCGCCTGCCTATGCTAAATTTATTCTTGCTACCACTGAAAAACATAAAATTATCCCAACCATCCTTTCCCGGTGCCAGATTTATGATTTCCGGCGGATTACGATCGAGGACATTACCGGACACCTTGTGTATGTAGCGCAGCAGGAAGATGTAGAGGCTGAGCAGGATGCGTTGCACGTTATTGCGCAAAAATCAGACGGGGCTTTAAGGGATGCGTTATCGATTTTCGACCAGATCATCAGCTTTAGCGGTCGACACATCACATACAAAAACGTGATTGAAAACCTGAATGTGCTCGATTACGATTATTATTTCAGGATCGTTGAAGCTTTGCTCGCTCACGATATCAGTCAAACCCTTTTGATCATCAATGAAATTATCGATAATGGTTTTGATGGTCAACATTTTTTAACCGGCTTTGCAGAACACCTCAGAAATTTGCTGGTTTGTAAAGATTCTGCTACCATCGAACTGCTGGAGGTCGGTGGTAAACTGAAAGGCCGCTATGGCGAACAATCCCGTTCCTGTTCAGTCGATTTTCTTATCCACGCACTTGATGTTAGCAATAAATGTGATCTGGATTATAAGATCAGCAATCACAAAAAGATTCATCTCGAACTTGCATTGATCCAAATCAGCACTTACGGTGCCGAAGGTAGAATGACCAAGGGAAACACTCCACCCGTTTCTGTAAACAAACCAAAAGAGCAAAGCAAAGAGCAGTCATCCGGTTATATAAAACCTGAGTCTGAAAAAAAACCGGCGGAACCTGTGATTGTACCTGTTTCAAAGCCCACTGCTACAGCTAAAGTTTCAAAACAAAGTCCGGTTCCGGGAACCATTTCGATTAAAAATAAAATGGAAGAACCCACACGGCAGAATGACTCCGATGAGGATCTTTCAAACAAGCCTGCGGATGAATTTACCAACGAGCAATTGGAATCTGCCTGGTTAAAAATGGCCAATGATTTCCTGTCGGATAAAAACTTTTTTATCACATTAACCAAATATAAACCGGTATTAAAAGATGGTAATCAGGTTGAATTTACGGTCGATAACAAAGTTCAAAAAGAAGATATCATTGAACGTAAATTGGAATTGCTCCCTACTTTGCGGAAAGAACTGAATAATTTCCATTTTCAGTTTGAGGTACTTGTAAACGAACAACAGAGTCAAAATAAGGCCTACTTCCCCCGGGAAAAATTTGAAAATATGGCTAAAAAGAACCCGGCATTGAAGAAAATGAAGGATCAGCTAAACCTTGAGATTGAATAATTTTCTTACCAAAATTTGATTGTCATGAAGTGGATATCCCGAATTATACTTAATCTCTGGGGTTGGAAAATTACCGGTAACATTCCTGAAGATGTCAAAAAATGTGTAGTGGTTGTTGCTCCCCACACAAGCAATTGGGATTTTATAATAGGCCGTTTGGCATATTTTGTTTTGGGTTTGAAGGTTAAATTTCTCATCAAAAAGGAGCTTTTCTTTTTTCCGCTTGGGCCGGTTTTAAAGTGGCTGGGAGCCATTCCTGTCAATCGGGGAAAAAGCACACGCATGGTAGACTATATCGCAGATTTGTTTAGTCAGTACGATTCGCTGTATATTACCATAACTCCAGAAGGAACCCGTAGTCTTGTAACCCGCTGGAAACGGGGATTTTATTTTGTTGCATTAAAAGCAAAAGTTCCTATTGCACTGGGTGTACTCGATTACAAGCAAAAAACCGGCGGAGTAGTAAAGATTTTTGAACCTACGGGCGACTATGAAGCGGATATTAAAATGATTGAAGAGATATACAGGGGAAGGGGAGCCCGGCACCCCGAAAAGTTTAACCTGACCTGATGATCAGCGATACCTGTTTGAGGTAAACCGTTGCACCTGAAGCTCCTGCCAGGGAACCTGCTGACAAATACCGGCCTTTCGTTTAACGATATGCATTTGCTGTTCGATGGTTTCGATTCCGCCAATTCCGGGAAGTAATACGGCCCGGTTGTGCTTATCATCTGAAACGATTACACCATAGATTGACGGATCCAGATCATCTTCAGCATAAACTGCTTCGGGAAGGGTTAAAATATCTACAGAAATTTCAAGTTCGTCCAGCTCATTTATTGTTAAAGGTTTGAACCGGCCATCTCTGAAAGCCGCAGAAATAGCATTTCTTTTGATTTCTTCAAACAGGTTATTTTCCTGGGGATAAATGGTCCCGACACACCCTCTCAGTTCACCGTTTTTTAAATGCAGTGAAACAAAACATCCTTTTCTGATCGTGAAAATTTCAGCAGGAATTTCAGGCGTTGGCTCCGGGTGGGTTATTCCCACACCAAGTTGCCGGGTGATGGCATCAAGAGCAATTTGAGTATATGGCGATTGGGGTGAATACATCTTTATTTATTTTTATCCATCAAATCCTCTGTTCGTTCAAGTCCGAATTCGTTGTAATAATATTTTTTATGATCGGTTTCTGATTCATCGTGGCTGTAGTTGATGTATTCCTCTGATAACAATACACCATTTTCGTCGGGTTCGAGAATGATACGTGCCTTAACCGATCCGTCGTCATAATAACTGATGTCCTCAATCTTGTGTCCTCGCTGGTTATACTTGAAGGTATTCCTGGCTTTGCGTTGTAAAACATCGTTGGCATCGTATGAGTAAAAATTCTGTTCGATTTTCTGATTGAGGTCGTTGTAAGTAAATACATTAACGTTTTTAAATTTCAACTCTCCTGATGGAGCATACGATTCTTTGGTTTCCCGGATCAGGTTATTATTTTCATCATACTCGTAAAAATAGCTGTCTTTCGATCGAACGCTGTTATCCGATTTTCTGTACGAAATGGCATGCCTTTCAATTATATTACCATTATCGTCATGAACAACTTCAGGTTTTTCCCTTTCTGATTTTGGATCCGCCTGTTTTTCTGTTTCACTTTTTTGTTCAGCCTTTTTATCTTTTGCCTGATCGCATTGCCACATAGTAAAGCCAATCCCAATGATCAAAATAATCCAAAGGTATTTTCTTGTTCTCATAGATTTATGCATTCTTTTTACAAAAGTCACAAATTCGTTTCAAATCTAAACTTCAAAAATGTTAATATATTTTAATTGTCGAGAAGGCCTCGTCCCGTCTTAACAAGTGTTTTTTCGTTTTTCAGATCCAGGATCAATTTGTCAAGTACCCCATTTACGAATACCTTACTCTTTGGTGTGCTGTAAAGTTTTGCCAGTTCGATGTATTCATTCAGGGTAACTTTTACAGGAATGGATGGAAATTCAAGTAATTCAACAAGTGCCATTTTAATCAGCAGGGTATCCATGATGGCGATCCTGTCCATCTCCCAGTTTTTAACCTTATTTTCGATCAGGTTCATATACTTTTCGCTGTTAACAATGGTTTTCCTGAAGAGCAATTTTACAAATGTTTTATCTTCTTCGGGATCATCGCTGTCGTTTACTTTAAAAATGGTGGGCAATTTATGAGTGTTGTCCCATGATTCTTCATATGTTTTAATGGTTCTGGCCACCAGTAGGTTGGCTGTAAAAAAATCTTCTGACCAGTAGATGCTTCGCTCTTCAAAATAAAAATGGAGAATCTCTGATTTTGCCAAAATCTTTTTCAGTATTCTGATCAGTATTTCTTTATCTTCTTCGTAACCCGATTTGGCAGCACTCATATAATCTTTATAGTCGTCTGATTCTCTTATCTCCACATAAATTTTCCGGATCATCTCCTGTTCTTCTGACCAGTTGATCTTATAGGCTTCTGCATACCTTTTGAAATCAAGATTTTCGTTGAGTTGAGCGATAAACCTGTTATCGATAAACCGGGTGTTTGGGTTGAGGTCCTCTTCGGTGGGGAAGAACTTTTTTTTGTTTTCTTCGATCCGTTTTCCCGCGAATTCAACCAATTCGGAAAGAAAAGAAAACTGGTAAATATAGTTTTCGTAAAGTTTATTCAGGCTTCTGAACAACTCTTTTTCGCCCAAATCGATACGTTCATTATCTGATTGAAGAAAAGCATATAAAGCCTGCAATACTTTAACCCTCAATATCCTTCTGCTTAACATAGAACTATTTCAAAGAATTTGCAGCAAAGATAAAAAATTAGGATAATTTGCGGCAATTATATGGTTTTTTCGGTGGAAAGCTTTTTCTGTTAACTGAACAATGACCAGGTGATCAATAATTCCTCATCTTCCTGCCATTTGATCCATCCGCTCCCTTTTTCTTTAAAGTCTTTATCGAGAAGTTTTACCTCAATCCAGGAATGGCGTATTCCCACTGGCCTCAGAAATTCATACGGTATTGTTGATTCGGATGCATGATCGAGCGGTTTGATCTTTACCGGATTCGAAGCCGGATCTAGCTGCTCGACACTGTTCATCGACAACAGAAAGTCAGGCCAGAATTGAAGATTCCCGTCATACCTGCTCATCCAGGCAGTGCGGCCGGTAAGTTTATTAACCACCACTTGTATGAAATCCCCATGAATGGTTAAAACCCTGAGATAAAGTGTTTCGTAATCCATTTTCATGTGTTCGGGAACAAACCAGGGTGGAGCATACGAAATGGTAACGCCGGTTTCAGTTCGGTGAAAAGTGAGGCTGTCCCACGGCATATGTTCCATCACACCTTTATCCAGATTTGGATCTCCATAAAAAGAAACCATTGCGTTTTCATAAAAATTGGGTGCAAACATTCCCAAACCGATCGGTATTTTATCTTCTTCCGGCGGTGTTTCTAATGGTGGCTTTGACGAGGTTAAGATGAAAACCGGCAGGCAACAAAATAAAAAGAGCTGAAAAAATGCTTTCATGGTTAGTTGTTTGAAATGTTTGTTTTAATAACCCGAAACAGGATTTTTAGTTTAAAACAAAATTATTTTTGTTCCTGAAATTGATACTTTTGGTGCATGTTAGTGATTTTCGGATACGGACATAAAACAAACAAAACCGACGAACTGAGGCAAATCAGCCATTGTTTCAATTGTGGCAACGACCGTCGCTGGATTCTTGGCAAACAAAGCACATGGTTCACTTTGTTTTTTATTCCGGTGGTGCCTGTAAAAAATGAATATCTCGAATATTGTCCGGTGTGCGGGAAAGGAAACCGGCTTTCCGCCGTCGAATATCAAAACAAATTAAATCAAATAGTATGAAAAACCTTATGATAAAATTTGCAACAATATTTGCTTTGTTGTTCTGGTTCGGAACGAATCAAACCATTTCACAGGAATCAAAACCGTATGATCCGGGCAAAGATGGAAAACAGCAAATCAGCGAGGCAATTGCCGAAGCCGGCGAAAGCGGCAAACATGTTTTTGTGATGATCGGTGGAAACTGGTGCCCGTGGTGTCTTCGGTTTCATAAGTTTATTCATGAAGACCAAACCATCGATTCGCTTCTGAAGGCCGATTATGTTTTTACCATGCTCAACTACAGCAAAGAAAATAAAAACGAAGATGTGCTGGTGTCACTGGGTTATCCCCAGCGATTCGGATTCCCGGTTTTTGTGATCCTCGACGGAAATGGCCATCGAATCCATACCCAAAACAGCGCTTATCTCGAAAAGGATAAGTCGTACGATGCCAAAGAAGTGATCGGTTTTTTGAAACACTGGTCGCCGGCAGCACTTGATCCTGAGAATTATTAGACTTTCCGGCTTTTCCCTAATTTCGAAAGGATATATTGAACCTTTTCACCGGTTGGCAATTCACCATCGATCCAGTCGATTTGAATGCCCTGTTTTTCCATCCGCCTGAACCAGGTCATCTGCCGTTTTGCAAATTGATGGATGGCCGTGTTCAGCAATCGAAACATTTCATCTTTTGAGATTTCGCCTGTTACATATTGGGTCAGGTAGCGATATTCCAGTCCGTAAAATTTTAGCTGGTCGGCTGTGAGACCTTTGTTCAGCAATTCTTTTACTTCGTCTATCATGCCCGCCTCAAGTCTATCTTTTAGCCGGGTTGTGATCCTTTCACGGATCATTTTTCGTTCGAAATAAACACCAAAAACCTTCGCATCAAAATCAGGGAAAGATGCTCCTTTTTTTTCATGCTCACGGTAAAACTCCTGGATTTCAATGGCTCTTATCAACCGATTTTTATCCCTGGTATCGGTGGTGTTGTGGGGCGTTTTGTATGATTGAAGCTTATGTGTCAGTGTCTCGTCATCCAGCTTGCCGAGTTCTTTTCTCAATGTGCTGTTTTTCGGAACATCAAGCAGTTGGTATCCCTTTAATACCGATTCGATGTACATTCCGGTGCCTCCGCAAAGAATGGGAGTTTTTCCCCTTTCGGTAATATCATTGAAGATGCGGATGAAATCACGCTGAAATTCAAAAACATTGTATTCATGACCTGCATCTGCAATATCCACAAGGTGATAGGGGATCATTGAACCATCCACTTCATAATCCGAGAAATCTTTGCCGGTGGCGAGATCCATGCCCCGGTATACCTGCCGTGAATCGGCACTGATGATCTCTCCTGTAATTTGATTTGCCACCCGGGCTGCCAGGGCTGTTTTTCCGGTAGCCGTTGGACCGGTAATGACAAGAAGCAGCGGTTTGTTGTTATCTGGTTGTTTCATTTTTCTGATAATTTTCTTCGATCCCGGCTAGCACATTCCTGATTTCATCCAGCTGGTCTACCTTGCAGGCATCAAAACTAAAGTTCTTACCGGGATCGATTGGTTTCCACTCATTTGAGAAAAATTGAAGCATAAAAGTACGAAGATTGTTTTCATCCGCTGAATCACTTCCTAAGTGTTTCCATTTCAGAAATTGCAAAATTCGGAGTGCATCTATTTTATGGTGACAGGCTTTGACGAATCCGACCTCCGATGTAACGTTATCACGCAGGGCTTGCCAGATTTTTACAGTACCAAACTTTTCCTTTAAAAAATCATCCATAGGGGTTTTAACATCTTCAGCATATAAAACATTGAAAAGATTTGTAGTTTCATCAACCAGATCGAATAAAGGATGCGGATAAATGGGATAACTTTCCCAGTTGCCGCTTCTTCCTTTAATCATGGCCGGTCCTGTACCGAACCCAACACGGTCGGAAAAGCGTGCTGCCGGATATACTTTTTCAGGATTATGTGTGAGCACCTTCCCGTATTTCCTCAACTTCTGGATAAAATAAAAGTCTTCTCCGCTTTTGTGAGGAGTGATGCCACCGACCGCCCGGTAGTTTTTTACAGTGAGAGCGATGGCAGAACCGATGGCTGTAAATGAATAAAAACTGTTGGTCCGCCATAGGTTGAGCGCATAATACCGCATGTAGATCTCATACCTGAGAATGGCTCTGTCTTTTTCTTCATTCCCGGTGAGCAGGTGGTAATAAGGAACCGACAAAGCAGCTGAACCGGGCGATGAACTCAGGGTGTCAGACACCGATTTAAAATACTCCGGATTGAATGTGGTATCGGCATCTAGGCTGATGATGATGTCGTTTTCGCCGGCCATCTCTGAAATGTAGTCCATCACGGTTTTCCTGGCCCAGCCAACCCCGTATTTTTTACCGGTCCATCCGTTGCCCGGTGAGCATTTGTCGATGATCACAGGCTGGATGTCGTCAAATGATCTCAGGAAGTCAAGCGACTGAACATTGCGTTGGCAAATGCCGGCTTTATCCGGCTTGTTCCTCCAGCTTTCAGGCTGATTTACGCAAATCACCAGCTTCTTATTTAGGAAGGTCTGATTCCGGTAACAATCAATAAACGAAGGAAGATATTCAAGCTCGTCCATCGCAGGCAGTGCCACATATATGGTGTTCAATTCCGGCATTTTCGCAAGGGCGTAAAATTAAAGCAATTATTCTATCTTTGCCACCCAAACAAACGTCATTGATCAGGGCAGAAAAAATAGTTAAATCTTTCGGCAAACTCAAGGTTCTCAAAGGCATCGACCTCGAAATAAAAAAAGGGGAAATTGTTTCGGTGGTAGGTGCATCAGGTGCCGGCAAATCAACTTTGTTGCATATTATCGGAACCTTGGATAAACCCGACAGTGGTGATATTTTGTTTGATGATAAGCGGGTTGGTGCAATGAATGATAATCAATTGTCGGCATTCCGAAACAAACACATCGGTTTTGTTTTCCAGTTTCATCATCTTTTACCGGAATTTACAGCGATCGAAAACGTAAGTATGCCGGCTTTTATCGCCGGAATGTCGAAAAACAAAGCGCTGAAAAGGGCAGAAGATTTATTGGCATATCTCAATCTTTCTGAGCGAAAAGAGCACAAACCGGCTGAATTGTCAGGCGGCGAGCAGCAGCGGGTTGCTGTGGCCCGTGCACTGATCAACGATCCGGCAGTGGTGCTTGCCGATGAGCCTTCCGGCAACCTTGATTCAGCTTCTGCCCGGGAACTGCACGAGTTGTTTTTTAACCTTAGAAAAAAAATAAACCAGACTTTTGTGATCGTTACGCACAATGATGAACTGGCTGATATGGCTGACAGAAAGCTGGTTATCACTGATGGCGTGATATCTTCCGGCATAACGAAAAAGTAAAATAATTGAAGGGCATTATCGTTTCATACCATATTCAAAAAAAGTAAACATTTATCAGGATTCATGTTGTTCAGGAAATCTATCATATCCCTCTTTTTACTGCTGTTGATTGCGCTGTTACCGGGGGTTGTATCGGGACAGGATAACACCGGAGATGCATATGCCGAAACCATACATCAGGCGGACAAATATTTCGCTGAGGGAGACTATATCAAAGCCAAAACTTCTTATCAATATGCCACCCGGTTGAAACCGGAAGAAGCATACCCGAAAGACCGTTTGCGGGAAACCATCGATAAACTTCGCGAAAAAATGGCTTTGATGGAACAATATACAGCCCTGATAACACAGGCCGATGAACTGTTTCGTGATAATGAATTTGATGCTGCAATTAAAAAATATGAAGAAGCCGGTAAAATGATCCCTTCGGAAGGTTATCCACAGGAAAAGATCGAACAAATAGAAGCGCAAAAATCGGCGCACCGTAAGTTGCAGGTGGCTTATGACGATGCCATCTACCGAGCAGAAAAATACGAGAAATATAAAAAATACGAAGAGGCCAAAACGGAATATGAAAAAGCGCATGAGGTATTCCCGGATGAGCCTGTACCAGCCCAAAAAATCGGGGAGTTAACCCAACTGATTGCAGAGGTTAAAAAGGCAAGAGAACTGTACGATGAGATCATAGCCAATGCCGACCGGCTTTTTAATCTGAAATATTACGAAAACGCCAAACAGGAATACCAGAAAGCCTCCGAAGCCAAACCTGATGAAGCCTATCCGCAAGCACAAATAAAGGAAATAGAAACATTACTCGTAAAGAAAAACGAATACGACGGTCTGGTTGAAGCTGCCGACGAAAATTATATGAACAAAAACCTGGAGGATGCCAAAAGTAATTACCAGGCTGCCCTTAAAATTTATCCTTCCGAGAGTTATCCGAAAGACATGATCGATAAGATCAATAATGCACTTCTGGAAACAAGGGGAGAGGATGATGTGTATGCTGAAAGCATTCAGCAGGCCGATGCCTTCCTGGCTGCCAAAGACTACACCAATGCACTTAAGGAATATGAAAACGCCTCCGCCATTAAACCTTCCGAAAGTTATCCCAAAGACAAAATTGCTGAGATCAATTCCATTCAATCATCCATGGAGGCTGACGAAAGTAACTATCAACTGGCAATTAAGTTAGGCGATCAGTATTTTGCCGGGAACGATTTTGAAAATGCCAAAAAAGAATACCAAAAGGCGCTCAACATTAAAGCAGATGCCGAATATCCCGCAGATCAACTCGCTCTGGCAAATAAAGCCCTGAAGGAAAAGAAAACCCTGATGGCTGGTTATGATAATGCCATTGCTGAAGGCGATGCCCGGTTGGAAGAAGGGAAATATGCCGAAGCACGAAATGCCTATCAAAATGCCCTCGAAACGTTGCCGGGAGATGTTTATGCAACCGGACAGATCGAGAAGGCCGACCGGCTCGAAAAAGCGTTAAAAGAAAAGGGAGAGCAATACGTTACAGTCATTGCAGCGGCCGATAAATTTTTTGCAGAAGGAAACTACCAGGAGGCGAGAAACAAATACAATGAGGCACTTAACCTTGACGAAACCCAAAGCTACCCAAAGGAAAAGCTAACTGAAATCGAAACCCTATTGGCACAACAAAGAGAGCTTGAAAACAACTATGCGAGGGCCATTGCATCGGCTGACCTGTTTATGGGGAAAGAGGAATACGAACAGGCGCTGAAAGCTTATCAGGAGGCTCAAAGTATCAAACCGGCCGAAAGTTATCCCCAGCAAAAGATAGCTGAGATCAATTCACTGTTCAGAGAGCAGGCTGATGCTGAAACACAGTATCAGGAAACCATCAAAGAAGCTGAGGGATTGATGGCGCTCAAACAGTACGACAAAGCCAAACTTGCTTTTATGAAAGCCGGTAATATGAAACCCGGGGAGGCTTATCCACGCAATAAGATCGACGAAATTGAAACATTGATCGCACAGGCTGAAGCGCAGCAGGCAGAATATAACCAGGTGGTGGGTGCTGCCGACCGGTTGATGGATGCAGAAGATTTCGATAAAGCACGTGAGCGTTACGAGCAGGCTCTGGAGGTGATTCCCGGTTCGCAATATCCGTTGGATCAGATCGAAAAAATCAACAATATCATTCTGGCTAACGAACTGGCCGTACAGGAATCGTACAATCAACTGATCGATGAGGCCGATGCCTTGTTTGCTTCACAATCGTATGCTGAGGCCAGGCTGAAATATAAAGAGGCTTTGAAGTTTAAACCCGGGGAGGATTACCCGGTACAAAAACTTTCGGAGATCGAACGTGCTATGAATGATCTCGAAATGCTGCAGACCAAATACAACAAACTGGTGAACGAAGCCGATCGTCTTTTTACTTCAAAAGATTACCAGGCAGCGAAAGAGAAGTACCGCGAAGCATCAGTTTTATTCCCTGAAGAAATTCATCCCAAAGACCGCATCGAAGAGATCAATCTGATCTTCAGGGCTGCTTCTGAGAAAAATCAGGAAGCTTATGACAAGGCCATTGCTGAAGCCGATAAATTCCTGGCCGGAAAAGAATACGATCAGGCCATCAATGCATACCGTAATGCACAGTCGATTATGCCGGATGAAAATTACCCACAATCGATGATTGATAAAATTTTGTCGATCCTTGAAGCCAATGCACAGCGTAAGATTTTAAACAGTACGATTACCATACTTAATAATGAACAGGAAAAGTTCAGTTTCGATCCTGTATCTGCTGCCGACAGCAAATCGAGCATATTGCATATCCGTGCACGGGGTATGGCTGTTAAGGAATTTAAAGTAACAGTAAGTTACGGTAAAGGTGGTTCCAAAAACGGGGGTTATGTTTTGCCCATCCCACCCGGAAGTGAATCACGTGAATTTATCATTCCCCTTGGCAATCAATATACCTGGTATTCCGAAAACAATAACTGGATATCTCTTACACCGCAAGGAGGGACTGTAGAGGTTGAGTTGATTGAGATCACAAGAGGTGAATAAGACCATTTCTTAAAATAAATCGTATCGCCGTTTGATCCCCCTTGAACCCTCAGGGCAAATCCATGTTTTATTGCTATCTTTTTAAAACTGGTAAAACGGTGACATATGGATCGAAAATCATTTCTTAAAACATTAATGGCTTTTTCTGCAATGGGAACACTCAGTAGTTTTAAACTTTTTACGGATAATCTTCCGATACAGGATCGGAAGATGCCTGTACTTTTTACATCGCATGGGAATCCGATGGATATACCTGTCGATAGAAGTGAGCGGGCTTTTTGGCAAACTTTGTTTGAGCTTGGAACCGACCTGAAAAGTAATTTCGATATCAGGGCGGCGCTTGTTGTTTCGGCGCACTGGTGCACCGAAGGTACATTTATCAATATCTCTCCTGAACAAAAACAGATTTATGATTACTATGGTTTCCCGGAACATTATTACGACCCGGTTTATCAGGCAAAAGGATCACCAGCGATAGCCGGCGAGGTAAAAAAGATTGTGCCTGATGTAAAGGAAACCACCGATTGGGGTCTTGATCACGGTGCCTGGCCCATGCTGATGCACCTTTTTCCTGAGGCAGAAATTCCCGTATTTCAGATGAGCATTCATTATTATGCAAATCCTGAATATCATTACAACCTTGGAAAACAATTGAAATCTTTGCGTGATAAAGGAGTGCTGATAATCGGGAGTGGTTCGCTGGTGCACAACCTCAGGCTGGCCGGACAAAAAATGCGAAACAACGATATGACTCCTTATGGCTGGGAGGCTGAATACGATGCCTGGATCAAAAAGCAGATCGATGAACGCAACACGGAAAATATCATCCATTATGAAACCAGCCATAAACTTGGTAAATTGGCAGCTCCGACTCCCGATCATTATGTGCCTGTGCTTTACAGCCTGGGTTTGATGGACAAACAAGACGAGATCAGCTATTTTTACGAGGCTCCGCCTGCTTTGCCTGCATTCAGTGAACGGAGTTTCATTATTCAGCGCAGATAGCTTTCAAATTTATCCAATTCCTTACACAGTTCAAATAAAGGTCTGTTTCTGCTAAAGCGAAAACTTTTACCCTTGAGGGTTACTTTTTTCCTTTGCCTTGTATAAACATATGGTAAGGCAATACATTTATTATTATGTGACAGGCCATTTATTCTGCGTAGTTAGCGGTTATGTCAACATCAAATCAGGGAGTTTAGGTATGACCATGTCAAAACAAACCGAAAAACGAATCAGGGAATTAATTCAAATCACTGAACAGGCAGCCGAAGGTTATCTTGACCAAAAAGCTGAACTCACCGAAAATAATGACCTCCTCGACGAACTGGCTTCCGGGGTAAATCAACTCATTGAGGCTTGCCGTGAGACCACCGAAAACATGATCAATACACGGGATAATCCCGATCCCTACTTTGAAGTGGCGCGTTCGTGGATCGATGAAATGCGCGAGAGGGCAAGGATGCATGCTGATGCTGGAAAATCGGATGAAGACCTGATGAAACGGATCAGGGAACTGGAACAACGCAACAGCGACCTCGAAAGGCTAAATCATCTTTTTATCGGCCGCGAATTCAGGATCAAGGAGTTGCGGAATAAAATCGAAATGTTGAAGAAAAAACTTAGTGAAGGAGCTTGATCCCTTTTACCTTGAGCTTTTTTATGTGTTAAAAATCAGGGCTTTATAGTTTTAGATTTCGGATTTGTTAAGAAACATTAAAATATTCAATATTTCTGTTTGTTTTATAAAAAAATTGTATTTTCGCATCATTGAAGCGGGGCTACATCCTTCAAAAATTGGTTTTGGTTAATAATTAGGTTTATTCTTTTCTTCTTTCTGCCCCGCTTCTTTTTTTTATCTTTCGAATGTTTTCCCCTTATAACTTCATCTGAATATCAGATTATACTTCTGCGATAATTACTTGTTTCGATTGGGGTTAGTTGTTGATCATCTTTCTGAAAACCAATGCATTTATTTGTTCCTTTAAAAGCGTTTAGGGGTCATAAAGAATTTACCACCTGCTGAAATGTGTTTTAACTTGAATGGGATTTAGTCGTTGCTTAACCGGGCTTCTAACAGTTTGATCTGGTCTTTCAGCTCTTTAATTCTGAATTCGCGACCAATAAACAATTGGTTAAAACGCTCCAGTTCATCATTTTTTCTTTCCAGTTCTGATGTGCGTTCCTGCACCAGTTCCTCGAGGTGTTCTTTGTGTCGGAGCAATTGTTTTTCACTCTCTTCTAATTTTTTTTCTGCCTGTTTACGTTCGTGTATATCAGCAGCATTTATTAATACCAGTCTGGGTTTGCCAGCTTTATCAGGAAGTGGTTGAAGACTGTTCCTGAACCATCGCAATTCACCCCTGATGAATGTTTGTGATTCGATTACTATTCCCTTACCGCTGGATAACACTTTATGAATTTCTGCCATCTGTTTGCCTGCGATGTCTGCAGGGAAAAGTTCCTTCATATGTTTACCGACCATTTTCGGCGGGGAAATATGAAAGGCATCCGCAGCCGATTGATTTGCAAAATGAAATATACCGTCCTTGTCAACTGTAAATATGGCCGACTCAAAGCTTTCAGTAACAGTGCGATATTTCTCCTCACTGTCATGCAATGCTTCATCAGCATTTTTGCGATCGGTAATATCGCGGAAATTAATAACAATAGCATGAATGTTCGGCACCATTAATAAATTGCTGAAGGTGCTTTCGAGCCAGCGATATGGGCCGTTTTTGTGTTTGAACCTGTATTGAATGGTAGGTACGTATGAGGGATCTTTTATTAGTTTTTCAATTTCAGATAAAACCATCGGAAGATCTTCGGGGTGTGTCAGGTCATTGGGATCCTGAAGATGAGCTTCTTCAGGTGTATAACCAAATATTTTGGATACGGAAGGGCTGGCGTAGGTGAATTTGCCATTTCCATCGATCATTACTATTCCATCCGGTGCATGTTCGATCATTGATCTGTAGCGCTGCTCTGTTTGCCGAAGTTTTTCCTCCGCTTTTTTTCTTTCGGTGATGTCTACAATTTGTGCCAACAGACACTTTTCGTTATTGATCTCGATCGCTTCACCCCAAACCAATACTTGTCGTTCCTGACCGTTTTTAAGTTTGGCTGTGTATTCGGCGCCAATTACATGTCCGTTTGTTTGTAATTGTTCAATAAATTGATGGCGATCGTCCGGTTTTCCCCATATATCCAGTTCATCGGTACTGCGCCCGATTACCTCTTTTTTTGTAAATCCATACAAAGTGCAAAAAGCTGGATTTACATCAACGATTTTAGCATCGTTTAGCCGGGTAATTCCGATTGCAACGGGGCTGTTTTGAAAGACCGAAGCAAAACGAGCTTCGCTTTTAATAATCTTATCCTCTGCCAGTTTGCGATCAGATATATCCCGGGCTGCCGCATACAATGAGATTCCGTCGGGGGATGGGATTGCATTCCATTCAAGCCATCGATAATCACCATCTTTGGTTTTGTAGCGATTAATAAATTGCATGGTATTTTTGCCACCGATCTGTCGTTCAATCTCCTTAAATGTCGGAATACGGTCATCGGGGTGGATAAATTCCGCAAGAGGTTTATCCATTAGTTCTTCTTTTGAATAACCTAAAACCCTTTCCCATTCGTTGTTAAGTTTTTTAAAATACCCTTCGGTAGAGGCAATACAGGCCATATCGGGTACCATGTTAAAAAATCTTTCCAACTCCTCTTCGGCATATTTACGAACAGAAATATCCTGCAAAGTGCCTTTTAGTTTAATGACCTTACCATCCTCTGAAATTGGAAAACAAACTGCTCTGACCCATTTGCGTTTTCCTATCACTGTTGTCATTTCCAGTTCAAGGTCGTATGGTTTTCCATGGTTGAGAGCTTTTTTAAATGCCTTTTCCAGTTTTTTCTGGGAGCCGGGCTCAAAACGGCTAATCTCGACCTCTGATTTTGGGGTGTAGGATTTGGGGTCACGGTCGTGAATAGCATAAGTCTCATCCGTCCAAACCTGCTGTTGTGATGGTACATCGAGTTCCCAACCTCCAACCTTAGCAATTTTTCCCATTTCATTCAGCAGCAATTCACGGTCGCGAAGTGTTTGTTCTGCTTTTTTGCGGTCGGTAATGTTTTCTGCTACAAAACTAAATTGGGGATTTCCAGATTTTCCTGTGCCGATATAGGATGCTGTTGAGCCCAGCCAAATGCTTCCGTTCCTGTGTGGATATTCATACTCAAAATAAGAAGGTTCCCTTTCTGACATACAGCGCTTGAATTGTTCAACCCACATTCGCTCAAATTCTTTAGGATTGCCCAGTTCCAATCCTGTTTTTCCTGGTAAACTTTCCCTGTTGAAATTTACAAATTCAGCGGTTGAGCGATTTCCGGAAACAGCTACCGTTTTATCTCCATCAAGCTCGGCAATACCCATCAAAAAAGGCGCACTATCGTAAAATGCCTCAATGGTTGCCTGACTTTGCCGCAGGCCTTCCTCTGCCAGTTTTCGCTCTGTAATATCATAATTAACACCTACCATGCGAACCGGTTTTCCCGCATCGTTGCGGAAAACCTGCCCATCGGCTTTAAGCCAGTGTGTTGAACCATCTGGCCACAACACCCGAAATTCAGTGTGATAATCTGCTTCACCTTTCACCGCGCGTACTGAAATTTCGTTGCTTGACTCACGGTCGTCAGGATGAACTCCATTAAGCCAGGCTTCATACGCTTCACCAAATTCGCCGGGTTGGAGCCCATACAAAGCATACATCTTATCATCCCAAACAATGGTATTGTTTTCAATATCCCAGTCCCAGATTCCTATCCCGGCTGAGCGATTGGCCAGCAGCGCTTTAAAACATTTGTCGCCATCAAATGGTGTTTCAGTTATTTCAAAAATATCGTTAATTGCCAAAACCAAACCTCCGGATTCATCCCTATTGCTGTTGAGGGGTGTGGCTATTGCTGAAACAGAAAAGGATTTGCCATTACTTTTTACAAAATGAAATGTGTCGGGGTGTAGTGCAACTTTCCTTTTCTTAAAAACCTGTTCGGAAAGAATAAATGTTTTTTTGCCTGGGTGATGATCTGTAAAACGAATAATGGTCCCGAGAGGCTTTCCTATAAGCTGCTGTTGCTGATATCCGGTCAGGCTTTCAGCTGCGGGATTTAACCAGGTTATTTTATCATGTTGGTCAGTTATGATGATCGCTTTTCCGATGGCGTGCAGAATATTCTCAGCGCTGTTTTTCATAAGACATTTCTTAGATCAATTCAAAAGTTAGGAGTCTGTTACAGGATAGGGTAGATATGATTCTATCGGATTGCCTGTTAGGTTTCGAATGTTAACACCATTTGGAAGGTGCTTTAATGTGTCGTTAATTTTCATATTCAGACTATCGATTTTTAGGGTTTACAAGGCACTTTGTTTTACATATCAGGAAATCTTCCTTCGTTATTCAGATGTCAATCCAAACTTTTGTTCATGCATACAGGCGAATGTAAAAAACTCCTGATTGAGAATTAAATGTACGATAAAATGTACTTTCGATTGCTTTTATCGAAATAACGATAACAGGGGCTGTTGAGTTTCAAAGTTCTCATGGAATTTTGCTTTATGTTTTAAATACTGTTTTTTCATTATATGTCTTTATTGTTTTCTTCAAACTAAACTAAATCTTGTCCAATTCCTTAATTTAATACCGGAATAGAAATTCTAAATCAATCCTTTCACTGTGAGCGAATGTTTAATCCGTTCGTGCCGTTCATAAAAATTTGAATTCAGAAGCTGAATCATCTCATCAAATCCCGGATCGTTCTGCAGGTTATCCATCAGCGGATCTATGTCCAGAAAAAGAATAGTCCAATAGTTATATTTGTTGATTTCAGCAAACAACTTCAATTGTTTCAGCGCTTCTTCACTATTTCCTGAATAGGCATAATAAACGGCCAGGCTGAGGTTTTGATAAATCGACCTGTCGTTTTGCGCATAATCGAAATATTTCCTGAAAAGGGTATCAGCTTCCCCGGTTAATCCCATTTGATGGTACACGAAGCCAATCTTTGCGTTTTCATGCGAATAAATATCCCAGTTTAATTCTTCTTTAAGTGATAGGAACCGTTTATAATATTTGAAGGATGCCGGGTAATTTCGTTGATAAAAGAACACTTTTCCGATCTCCTGCAGTACATCAAGACGCATGGTATCTCGGGCAAGTGTTTTCAGAAGGAGGTTTTCAGTTTGTTTCAGGTTTCTGTTGCGGGCATAAATAATATATGCTTTTACATAATGAGAGTAGATATTATTTGTGTCAAAATCCAGTGACTTGTTGATATATCTTTCGGCTTCTGCTATAAAACCCAACTGAATAAAAGCATTGGCGAGGTGCAGGTAGGTAATGGAAGTGGTTGCCGAGTCCTGGGCTCCTATATCGAGCCGGATGCCTTTCAGGGCATATTCGAGATATTTTTCCGAATCGGGTAATTGATTGGTATAATACTCAGAAAGTAAATTGATTACGAAGGTAGAGTTGGGATTGTATTCATGTGCTTTTTCAAGGTAAGGAAGGGCCTGTTCATACTGACCCGTATTTGTATGGTATAGTGCTTTGGCGATGAGGCTTTCTACGGCATGTGAATCGTTGAACATGGCTTTGTCGGCAAAATAACCAAGTGAGTCCGTAAATGTTTTTTCCTGTTTAAAAATATCCATGTAAAAATAAGCAATGGCCAAGTCAGCATAAGCAATTGCAAAAGTTTCATCTTCTTCAACCGATTTCCGGAACCAAGTAATTGATTTCTTCAATCCATCTGTAGTTCCCTGATTTAAGAAATTGCGACCTTTGAGATAATGGTCGTAAGCCTGAAGATTTTCAGTTGGTGGTTTATTGATCCTGTTTTGCTCCTGGGGTGTTACGATCACTTTGATCTGTCCTGCTATATGTGCAGCAATTTCACTTTGAAGTTTAAATATATCTTTCGTGTCGCGATCATATTGCTGTGCCCACAAATGCCTGTCGCTGTGTCCTTCAATTAATTGAATGCTTAGTTTGATCTGGTCGCCCATTTTTTGCCCGCTGCCTTCTATCAGGTATTTTACGTTCAGTTCTTTGGCTATTTCAGGAATGGTTTTTCCGGCATTCCTGAAGCGCTCTACTGAGGTGCGACTTACAACCCGCAGGTTGCCGATCTTCTGCAGGTTGTTCAGGATCGATTCCATCAAACCGTTCACTATGTAAACATTTGACGAGTCGGGGCTATCATTGATAAATGGCAAAACCGCTATCGATTGATCATCCGGCCCGCTTATTTTCTGCTGGCCGCTTTTGTTAAATATACCTGAAAAATAGAGAATAAAAATCACCAGCACCATTGCTGCGGCAAACAATACCTTGTTCAGGGTTTTATTTTTCTTTTGAAATTGTTGGGAA
>JAGQVF010000005.1 GCA_020438135.1 Bacteroidales bacterium
CTTGTATCAAAACCTCCTGGATGAAAATATTATTGGGGCTCTTGATAGCAATATTTTAAAATCATTCGATATTTCGAATTATGATAACTTATATGTATTTCTTTCACACTATCAAGTAGTTGACCCCGACTCAACGTTATTTAAAGCTCTAGTTAACAAATACAGTCTAACGAATTATAATAGTTTTAGAAAAATAGATTTCCTGGCTTTTGATCTGAATAACGTAATAAAATCCGATACCATATCAAAAATGCAGAAGGATACCTTGCATTACAATTTTTCAAATTGTGAAAGTTGCATTGAAAATGATGAAGATTCGTCCGGTAAAATTACTTTTGTTGACGAAACCAGAAACTTCAGTCATAGCTTTTCTGATAATGTTGAATTTTTATATCAGAAAAATGTGCGAACAATTCAGGTAAAAGCAAAAACAAAATATACGAATGAATCGGACGATGTTAGATTTGTTGTAAGTATCGAAAACAAGGATCATTCAAAGTCACTATTTTACCAAAGTGTAGATATTTCTGACAATGCAAAAGCTAACGAATGGAATCAGATACAAATAAATATGAAGCTTTATGGCCTGCTGATGAAGGATGACACGATAAAGATATATCTATGGAACAGAAACAAAGCCAAAGCATATCTTAAAGAGATAGAAATTATTTATTGATAACTGTTAAATTCGGAATATATAAAAGCTTACTGTATTGCTAAAACTCATCTTCCAGATTTGAATGTTTTGATGAATTCATTTCTTCATACCTATCGCAATCAATTTCAACAGAAAGCGGTTCAAGAGGAGGTTCAAAATCACCTGTGGAAATGGTTAAGGTTGAATCAGCATACACTTTTTGCATGTAAAGTGCCCATATAGGGAGAGCCATATTGGCCCCCTGCCCGAGCGATAAACTTCTGAAATGTGCCGAGCGATCTTCATTTCCTACCCAAACACCTGTTGTGAGATCCGGAGTCAAACCCATAAACCAACCATCCGAATGGTTATTGGTGGTCCCGGTTTTACCGGCAATCGGATTTTCAAAACCATATTTCAGCTTCAGGCGAATACCGGTACCGTAGTCAACCACACCTTCCATCAGTTTTAACATCAGGTAGGCTGTTTCTTCACTCATCGCCTCGTTTTGTTTGGGTATAAACGATTCAATCGTATTTCCGTTTTTATCTTCAATCCTGGTTATAAAAATGGGTTCGATATATACCCCTTTATTCGCAAAGGTATTCATCGCTCCAACCATTTCATATAAGGAAATATCGGAAGAACCTAGAACGATTGCAGGAACCGGGTCCAGAAAACTCGTTACACCCATGTTGCGGGCAATTTTCACCACCGACTGCGGAGTAAATCGTTTGATCAGCCAACCCGATATCCAGTTGTTGGATGTAGCCAACGCATATTGTAGCGTGATTTCCGTACCAATATCCTTCGAAGATGAGTTTCTCGGTTCCCAGGTGTCACCGTTATCGAGATATATGATCGGTTGAATATTGGCATATTTGGTACAGGGCGATAATCCATTCTGCATAGCCAGGGTGTATAAAAAGGGTTTGAAGGTTGATCCCACCTGCCTGGCTCCCTGCGAAACATGATCGTATTTAAAATGTTTGTAATCGATTCCACCCACATAGGCTTTCACCTGTCCGGTATGCGGTTCCACTGACATAAGACCGGCTTGCAGAAAAAATTTGTAATAATGAATGGAATCCATGGGTGTCATCACTGTATCGATCTCTCCTTCCCAGGTAAATATTCGCATTTGGGTTGGTGTGCGAAAGCTTTCATAAATCGAATCATTGCTAACTCCTGCCAGTTTAAGTTTCCTGTATCTTTCAGACCGGCGCATGGCCTGATCAAGGATTTTCTTCACATTCTCCTTCACATTGTCTTCAAAATAAAATGGTGCATAGGTATACCCTTTCCAATGTTCGAAAAAGGCCGGTTGAAGGTCCTGGCTTAAATGTTCGGTCACTGCTTCCTCGGCATAAACCTGCATACGTGAATCAATGGTTGTGAAAATCCTCAGACCGTCCTTGTACAAGTCATAGGGGGTGCCATCAGGCTTAAAATGATTGGCACACCACTTTTTGAGGATACCCCGTAGATGTTCCCTGAAATAAGTTGCATTTCCTGTAAGGTGGCTTTGCCTTCCAAACCGGCTCATATCTACCGGCAGTTGTTTGACTGAATCATACAACGAATCAGAAATGAACCCGTATTTTTTCATTTGCCCCAAAACAACATTCCTTCTGAACTTTGCCGTATCAGGGCGCCGAACCGGATTGTACAGAGCCGGATTCTGGAGCATGCCAACCAGCAGTGCAGATTCCTCAAGCTTCAACGAATCGGGTATTGTATTAAAATATATTTTGGATGCTGATTTAATCCCAACTGCATTGTTTACAAAATCAAACTTGTTGAGATACATGGTAATGATCTCCTGTTTGGAATAACGACGTTCCAGCTTGGTGGCGATCACCCATTCGTTGAGCTTTTGAATCACCCGTTCGAATTTTGAATTGGGTTGATCATGAAACAACAGTTTGGCAAATTGCTGGGTGATGGTGCTTCCACCCCCTTTGTTATTACCTGACAAAGCTCCGATAACGGCTCGGGCGAGCGCCCTGAAATCAATGCCGCTATGTTTTATAAAGCGAATATCTTCAGTTGCGATCAGTGCATTTACAAGATTGGTGTCGAGATTTTTATAGGTTACATCCGTACGGTTTTCGATGAAATACTTACCGAGTAACTCTCCATCATCTGAATATATTTCAGAAGCCAGATTGCTTTTAGGATTTTCAAGTTCTTCAAAAGTGGGAATATAACCCAACCTACCCTGTGAAATTAAACTAAAAAGAAGTACAATGGACGCAATTGCCAAAACAAAAAGCGACCAGAAAACAATTATGAATTTTTTATAGTTTTTAGGGTTATCCCCTTTATTATCGGTGCTCAACGAATAATCATTTATGAGTTAAAATCGTGAATTAAAAACTTCAAAAGTAGAAATTTATTATAAACAAAAATAGAGGAATACTTAGGGTATGCTGCGAATCAATTGATTGGCGTGAAAAATTAAAAGAAAAAGTGAACAATTTTTTACCGGCCTTGTTTGGCTTGTATATTTCGCAATGATGTTTACGAAATTATAAATAAATTTTACGTTGAAATCTAAAAGGCCCGGTGTTGTTATTACATCGGGCCTTTTTTCAGGACAGATGTATTATTTTATCACACCCAGCTCTTTTCCCACTTTCGTGAAGGCGGCAATGGCTTTATCCAGATGTTCCTTTTCGTGACCTGCCGAAAGTTGCACCCTGATGCGGGCCAAATCTTTCGGAACCACGGGATAATAAAATCCGATTACATAAATGCCCTCATCCAGCAATTTGGAAGCCATGTCCTGCGACAATTTTGCATCATACAGCATAACGGCGCAAATGGCAGATTTTGATGGTTTTATGTCGAAACCGGCCGCCTGCATTTTTTCCATGAAATAGTCTGTGTTCCAATGAAGTTTATCCTGAAGCTCGCTGGTTTCTTCCATCATGTCAAACATTTCAATTCCGGCTCCCACTGCAGCGGGGATCAGCGAATTGGAGAACAAGTAGGGACGTGATCGTTGGCGCAACATTTCAATGATCTCTTTTTTACCGGTTGTGAAACCACCGATTCCTCCACCAAAAGCTTTTCCAAGTGTACCGGTAATGATGTCCACCTCGCCCCGGATATTAAAAAGCTCTGTAACACCGCGACCTGTTTTTCCTACTACTCCGGCCGAGTGACACTCATCCACCATGATCATGGCGTCGTATTTTTTGGCCAGTTCATTGATCTTATCCATCGGGGCAACGTTTCCGTCCATCGAGAAAACGCCATCTGTTACGATGATCTTAAACCGTGCAGTATCGGAAGCTTCTTTCAGCTTGGCTTCCAGGTCGTCCATGTTGGCATTTTCATAACGGAATCGCTGGGCTTTGCACAAACGAACACCATCAATGATGGAGGCGTGGTTCAACGAATCGGAAATAATGGCATCCTCAGCAGTGAGAAGCGGTTCAAACACACCCCCATTGGCATCGAAACAGGCAGCATACAGAATGGTGTCTTCGGTACCGAAAAAATCGGCAATCTTTGCTTCGAGCGTTTTGTGAATATCCTGGGTTCCACAAATAAACCGCACCGACGACATTCCGAAACCATGCGAATCGAGGGTTTCCTTAGCAGCTTTTACCAGCCTGGGATGATTCGACAAACCGAGGTAGTTGTTGGCACAAAAATTTAACACTTCAGCCCCGGTATTTAACTTAATTTCAGCTTCCTGTGGAGATGTAATGATCCGTTCATGTTTAAACAAACCGGCTTCTTCAATATTTTTCAATTCTTCGGTAAGATGATCTTTTATTTTTCCGTACATAGCGATAATTTATAAGTTTTTCAGTTCCATTTATGCTTGACAAATTTATTTATTTTTGCCGAAATCGTTAAACATTTAACAGTAAAAACAAGGGAGATGAAAAACATTCTGATAATAGGAGCCCAGGGGCAAATCGGGTCGGAATTAACCTGCAAATTAAGAAAAAAATATGGCGTTGACAATGTTGTCAGTGGCGATTTGTATCCCCCGCCACGTGGAAGCAAACTTGCCGACGGTCCCAATGAAGTATTGGATATAACAGTTGCCGGCACCATCTACCAGGTGGTGAAAGATCATAAAATTGATACGATCTACAATCTTGCAGCGCTGCTCTCGGCTGTTGCCGAACAAAGACCACAGGATGCCTGGAACGTGGGTGTGAACGGAATGTACAATGTGCTGGAAGTGGCCCGCGAAACCAAATGTGCTGTATTTACTCCGAGCTCCATCGGGTCGTTTGGCCCTACTACACCCATGGATAATACACCGCAGGATACCATTCAGCGGCCTACTACCATTTACGGTGTTACCAAAGTTACGGGCGAGCTCTTGTGCGACTATTATTATAAACGTTTTGGCGTTGATACACGTGGTTTGCGTTATCCCGGAATTATTTCCTATGTAACACTTCCCGGCGGAGGCACAACAGATTATGCGGTTGAGATTTTTTATGAAGCCATCAAACACCGGAAATTTGTTTGTCCGTTGCCCAAAGGAGCTTTCCTCGATATGATGTACATGGCAGATGCCCTGGATGCAGCCATTGATTTGATGGAAGCCGATCCGGCAAAATTGAAACACCGGAATTCGTTTAATGTAACGGCGATGAGCTTTGATCCGGAAATTCTGGCAAATGAAATTAAAAAACACATGCCCGATTTTGAGATGACCTACGATGTTGATCCTGTAAAAGAAGCAATCGCCGCCACCTGGCCCAATAGCATGGACGATTCGGCCGCACGCGAGGAGTGGGGTTGGAATCCGAAATTTGAACTCCCGGAAATGACAGCAGATATGCTCGAAAAAGTCAGCGAGAAACTGGGAATTGCTTATAAATAGTTCTTTAAACAAAAATTCAAAGTTAAAGCCTGCTTTGCAATGAGGCAGGCTTTTGCTTTATGAGGCTGCATAATTACAATCTGACAAACCCAGGCCCAGAAAAGTTTCGGTTGAGCGAAATAAATATTGCTTAAAAGTTTATGTTAACAGAAACTTATGTAGCGATCCAACCCTTAAAAAGGACATTAAAAAAGCCCTGACAATCAATGTCAGGGCTTTTCATTTTGAAGCGGTATGTTAAGAAAAGTGTATTATCTTCTGTCTCCCAAAAACCTGAGCAGGAACAGAAACAGGTTGATGAAATCGAGGTAGAGCCTCAGGGCTCCCATAATTACCAGTTTCCTTGTTTGCTCGGCACCGTATTCAACACCGGCACCAATCTTTTTCAAAGTTTGTACATCGTAGGCTGTCAGTCCGGTGAAAACCAATACCCCGATAAAACTGATAATGTAATCCATGGTACCACTTTGCAGGAACATATTTACCACACTGGCAATAATGATTCCGATCAGTCCCATGAACATCAGGCTGCCGAATTTTGTAAGGTCGGTTTTGGTAGTATAACCCACAAATGACATCACGCCGAACATCCCTGCCGTAACGGCAAACGTTTTAAAAATGGATGCTGAGGTATATACCAGTAAAACAAAACTCAAGCTCGCTCCCATTATTATGGAAAATGCTCCATACAAAAGGATCAGAGTGCCCACCGAGAACTTTTGCAAACCCATCGAAATGGCAAGCACAAACCCAATGGGTGCCAACATGACAATCCAGCCGAGAATGGTCATTCCCCCGGTTTCAGGATTTATCAAAGCACCGATCAGTGAAGGTGTGATGGCAAAATAATATGCAGTAAATGCCGTGATGGCCAACGCAATACCCATCCATGCAAACACATTGGCAATAAAGTTTTTAGCCAGGTCTTTGGTTTCAACCCTTCCAGCGGATTGAACACTCTTGCTATAATAATCTCTTTCTGAAATCATGTCAGTTTTTTACTTTTAATTGTTGAAACAGACATTTGTCAAATATAATGCCTTAAAATCAGGTATTATTTTGTGATTAACATATTTTAACCAAACGAATAGTCCGTACCCATTCAGTAAAAAATATCTGCTTGCTATGAGAAACGATCAGGTTTAATGAAGACGGGTCCCGATCAGGTGGATAAATTCCTGCCGGGTTTCCTCCTTGGTAAAAGCACCGGTGAAATCAGAAGTTGTGGTAACGGAATTTTGTTTTTGCACACCACGCATCATCATGCACAGATGCTGAGCTTCAATAACTACGGCCACACCAAGGGGTTTCAGGGTATCCTGAATACAATCTTTGATTTGTTTTGTAAGTCGTTCCTGCACCTGCAGCCGCCTTGAAAAAGCATCGACCACCCGGGCTATTTTGCTTAAGCCGGTAATATATCCGTTGGGGATATAGGCCACATGCGCTTTCCCGATGAAGGGGATCATATGATGTTCACACAATGAATAAATTTCAATATCTTTTACGATCACCATTTCGCGGTAATCTTCCTTAAATTTTGCTGAATTGAGAATTTCTACCGGATCGAGAAGGTAACCATGGGTTAAAAACTGCATCGATTTTGCCACCCGCTCAGGTGTTTTTGAAAGTCCTTCGCGTCCCACATTTTCACCAATCAGCTCCAGTATGCCCTTATAATGCTCCGAAAGTTTTTTTACATTTTCTCCATTGTAAAGGTCGAGCTTTTCGTATCCCTCGTTGGCATCGAAGGAAGTTAATATTTGTTCTTTATCGTCTATATCCATCTTGCATAAGTATTAATTGCCAAAAAATTCCACATAATTATTTTCTGTTTCAACCAGCTTCACACAATGCAATTTCCCTCCGATTTCTTTGACCGGTTGATCGAGTTCATTCCAAATGGCGACAGCAATATTTTCAGTCGAAACAATCTTATTTCGCATAAAATCAACTTCCAGGTTTAAATTTTTATGGTCGAGCTTATCAATGATATAAGTTTTGATAATATGGCTGAGGTGTTTAAGATTTATCACAAATCCTGTTTCGGGATCAATCCGTCCTTTAACAGTAACAAACAATGTGTAGTTGTGTCCGTGCCAATTGGGATTAGAGCACTTCCCAAAAACCTCAAGATTTTTTTCGTCGTCCCAATCGGGCCTGAACAGTCGATGGGCTGCATTAAACCGTTCTCTTCTTGTAATGTGCATCATTGCTTTAAGTGTCAAAATTAGTAAATTAAATGCAACTATTTCTTTTTATGCTTCCTGTTAAAAATAGAAATCCCTCCGAAGAGGGATTTCAAACTCAAGTGAGAAATGTAAAATCAAACCAATCAATTAACCACCTGAATTTTTTTTGTGAGTTTTGATTCACCGGCAATCACATTCAAAAAGTACATTCCCTGCTCTAAACCAGACAAGTCAATTGTTTTATCATATAGCAGATTTGATTGTGATCCAACATTCATTTCATATACCTTACTTCCCAGCATATCGTAAAGTTTAATAGCTACATCGGCATTTTCATTTACACTGTACTGAATATTCAACTCTGTGCTGGCCGGGTTGGGATAAGTTTGAAACATCTCGTCATTAAGAACTTCTGAAACACCCAGGAATTCAGAAAGCGGCACCATTTCACCACCCGATGGAAGAGCAACCCACAAACCGAAAGCAGGGCCATCACTATTGTTAGCAGGGGCAAGAAATCCAGAAGCAACAACTGTTATCGCAGCACCATTCAAACCAAGCATTTCGAGTGGCGCATCGTATGTTACAACAGTGTTTTGACCTGTTTCATCAGTGATAGCAAGTCTGTAATCATCCGTTTCAAGCTCGAGATATCCTGCAAAATCACTATACATCAGATCATTAACAATTATTCCTGCTCCCAAACCAGTTTCTACCACATCCACCGTCGGCGCATCCGTTGATCCATGAAATACCAGAACATCTGTATTATCCATATTGGTAGCTTCTTCACGTCCCATGGGATATACATAGATATCAAATGGTTTTACCGGTTCATAGCCACTCGCACTTACAATACCGTTTGCTATCAAAACATAGGTTTCTCCATCTTCCAACACATAATCACTTGTCCAGATAGGATCATCAGGATTCATGCTGTCAGGTCCTTTAATGTTGATCCTAAGATTAATTCCTGTTGGCGCGTCGACAAAAGGAGATGCAGTTCTGAACTGAAAATCATCGAGTAACAACTGATCGTTCAACCACACATCTACTGTTTCGGCAGCCAAATCCGCCGAATTATGAATCACCTGTACCCTGGCTGTACCAGCTTCAAATACCGGTAATTCTACAAGTTCTCCACCTGTCGGAAGCGCAACCCAAAGTCCAAAAGAAGCACCATTGCTGTTATTTTCAGGCATCAGGAAACCTGAAGCAACTGTTACAAGTGCATTACCCTCAAGGCCAAGAGTTTCGAGAGGTGCAGAATAACTCACCACAGATTCTTCGCCAGACTCATTACGAATATCAAGAATGTAATCTGCATTCGGCAATTCCAGATAACCGGCATAATCGCCATACATCAAATTATCTACAATTGTGCCTGCTCCGGCTCCTATTTCTTTCACATCAACTGTTGGTGCATCTGTAGATCCATGAAATACCAGTACATCTGTATTGTTGCTATTGGAGGCCTCTTCCCTCCCCATGGGATATACAAATATATCAAAGGGTTCTGCAGGATCGTATCCGGTGGGGCTAACAATTCCATTAGCGATCAAGATGTAGGTTTCACCGTCTTCAAGTGTATAGGTATTTGACCAAATGGGATTATCAGGATTGGTGCTGTCAGGTCCTTTTATAGAAATGGTAAATTCTACACCGGAAGGTGCATCCACAAAAGGAGATGCAGTCCTGAATGCAAAATTATCCAATAATAATATGTCATTCAGCCAAACATCTACAGAAGAGGCAGCTGCATCCGCTGAGTTGTGTATTACCTGTACCCTGGCAGTAGCGAAGGCCATTCCCGTCATCAGAAGGGAAAAAGCCATTGTCATTAGTAAGTTTTTCAGTGTTTTCATAGTAGTAAAATTTTTTCGTATTAAATATTTTTGTTTAACTTTCTACAATAAAACATAAACACTTTTGTTTTGTTCAATTATTTAAATTATTATTTAAACAAATATATGATCGGGCTGAAATCTATTTTTGGATCACTGCTCTGAAATTACTGATAGTAAGCATAAATTTGAAAAATATATTTGTTCATTCACGTATATTATCTATTAAACATTTTTAACATTTTAACTGTTCTAATTTGACAACTGATGAAAACACTGACACGAACACAGCATCTTCCGATAAAAATTGAAGAAGCATGGGATTTTTTTTCAAATCCCCTGAACTTAAAAGAAATAACACCTGATTATATGGGATTTGAAATCACCAACCAAAAGGACCTCACGGAAATGCATCCCGGAATGATCATCACATATATTGTGAAACCTTTATTGAACATCCCGATGAACTGGGTTACGGAAATAACCCAGGTCAAAAAACCCTGGTATTTTGTCGACAGTCAACTGTCAGGTCCTTATGCCTACTGGCATCATCAGCATTTTTTTAGGGAAACCGCAACAGGTGTTGAGATGAAAGACATTGTAAACTATGCAGCTCCATTTGGATGGATTGGCAGAGGGGCAGAATATTTGATTGTAAACAAAAAAGTAGTTGAAATCTTTGATTTCAGATACAAAAAACTAAATCAAATATTCCAACGATAACCTTTGAGGGCAGGAAAATTCAAAAGGCATTTGAAATGGGTTTGCTACTTCAAATGCCTTTTTCTTTATTAACCTAAATTATGTTATGAGTACCGGTTAAACGGCACAAACAAAATTTAGTTTTGAAAATCTTTCAATTTTTCCATTAATTTTTTACGGCTGAAGAAAATACGGCTCTTAACAGTACCTATTGAAAGGTTTAGTTTTTCTGCAATTTCTTTATACTTATATCCCTGAAAATGCATTTGAAAAGGTATTCTGTGATCATCCTGCAATGCATTGATTACTTTTTCCAGCTCTGAATGATTGTACCGGGTATCAGGGGTATCAGCGTCTGCGGTATTGGAGTTATTCAGGTAATAGAGATCTTTGGTGTTATCGATTATGGTATTAACTTTTGTCTCTTTCCTGTATTTGTTGATAAATGTATTTTTCATGATCGTATAGATCCATGCCTTCAGATTTGTTGCCGGATCAAACTTATCTTTATTGGTAATGGCTTTCAGATAAGTATCCTGAATTAGGTCATCTGCATCTTCCTGATTCGATGTAAGTGAGTAGGCAAAATACTGTAAGTTGTCCTTAAGACTCAGTAAACGGTGGTTGAATTCCAATGCTGTCATAGTTGTATAATTTTTGCTGTTTGTAACTTGTTTAAGTATTACGATGCAAAAATAAACAACCTTGTGTCATTAAACAAATTATTTAGAATTATTTTAAATAAATACCCGATAAACCTGCCTTATCTATTGTTTTACAGCCACTTATGATATGTTAATTTTTTGTTAATTGTTTAAGATATGTTATTATTTGTTAAACACAAATTCAATTTTGTTGAAGATTTAAGTATCGTACTACCTTTATTGGGGGGCTTATTTTTGATATATTCAAGGCAGGATACACATACTACCGCAATCAGACGACAGCATCTGCAGGTTTATTTTGATCCAGCATTTAATCTCAGGAGATATTTTCAAGGAACAACCTGAATTCCGAAGCGTTTTCTATCAGCTTAACATTACCTGGTACTTCGAAATCGATGTTGATGGTTTGAAGGCCTGACATAAAAATTACGCTTGACGGAAATTCCTCTGACAACCTGTTTATATAATTCTGAAGTTCATCATCAGCACGTGCAGTAATAACAGAGGTAACAAAATAATCAACTTTTCGTGCTTTACTTACGTCATTCAGTGCTTCAAAAGGAACTGTTTCACCTAAGTAAAACACCTTTTGATTGTATTTTTTTATCAGGTAATGATAGAACAACAGCCCCAACTCATGATATTCGCCTTCAGGAAGGAAAAGAACAAACGTTTTTGTTGTTCCGTTCAGATTTTCGACTAAACCGTCGATGGCAACAATAAGTTTTTGTCTCAACAGGTTTGACACAAAATGCTCCTGGGCAGGATTGATCGATCCAATTTGCCATAATAAACCAATCTTTTCGAAAAACGGATACATCAGTTTTATGATAGCATCTTCGAAACCCAGGTTGATAACCGCTGTGTTAAAAATCTTTTCGAAGCGGGCTTCATCCATATCAATCATAGCCAGCACCAGGCTTTCCACCTGACTTTCAACATCAGCATAAGATTGTGATAAACTCAATATCTTTTCATGCATCGAATCTTCAGTGAAGTTAACGATGTTCGATATTTTATAGCCATGCCGGTTTAAAATGGATATGTTGAGAAGGCGCTTGAGGTCCTCGTCATCGTAATATCTTATGTTGGTACATGTGCGCTTCGGCTCGACAACATTGTATCTTTTTTCCCAAATCCTGATGGTATGGGCTTTTACTCCCGTAAAATTCTCCAGATCTTTTATTGAATAATTAGCCATAAATCTTTTAAAGAAAAATATGAATTGAGATAATCCATTCTCTTAAACAATGATAAAAGACAAAAAGTTTAAAATTTATACAAAAAAGTTAAACAATTTTTAAAATTGTTTAAAATTGAAAGGAAAAGTTAAATCCGTTTTACTACTCATCGATTGTTATTAATATGCAGCAAATATAAAAAGCAGCATATAAAACCATACTTGTATATTTGCATCAACATTTTCAAAAAGTAAACATGCCGAAGTTATCTGTTGTAATAATTACCCTGAATGAAGAAAAAAATATCGGAAGATGTTTAGACAGCATCAGCGATGTTGCTGACGAAATTGTGGTGGTAGATTCTTATTCATCGGATAAAACGGAAGAAATTGTAAAAAATAAGGGAGCCCGATTCGTGCAGCACGCTTTTGAAGATTATGTTAAACAACACGAATTTGCCGATCAATTGGCAACTTATGATCACATCTTATCACTTGATGCTGATGAGGCTCTTTCGGAAGAATTATCGAAAAGCATTCTGGTAGCGAAGAAATACTGGAAAAACGACGGCTATTTCATGAACCGGAAAACCAATTATTGTGGCAAATGGATCAATCACTCAGGTTGGTACCCCGACAAGAAACTCCGGCTTTTTGATCGCAGAAAAGGGAAATGGGTCGGCAGAAAGATTCATGAACGTTTTACCTTAAAAGAGGGATCAACAACCGGCTATTTGAAAGGAGATATTCTTCACTATTCTTTTCCTACCATTGCCGACCATGTTGCACAGGCAAATAAATTCACCGACCTTACCTCGGCTGCTGCTTTCGAAGCGGGCAAAAAGTCAAATATTTTCAAAATTTTTATTAATCCGGCATTTAAGTTTGTGAGGGATTATTTTTTCAACAGGGGATTTCTTGATGGCTACTACGGCTTCATTATTTGTCAAATATCTGCCAATGCTACATTTCTAAAGTACGTGAAACTTAAACAAATGTATCGGAAAAACCTTAAATAAAACTAATTTGAAGGTACCCCAAAAAATTATAATCAGTCGTACAGATAGCATTGGAGACGTTGTACTTACACTTCCAATGGCAGGTATAATCCGAAAACTTTACCCTGCAGCAGAGATCATATTCCTCGGTAGTGAATATACCCGTGATATAGTTGGCAATTGTAAACACATCGACAGGTTCGAAGCAATAGAAGATTTTATAGAACTTCCGGAACAAGATAAAATAAAGGTTTTAATGTCATGGGAAGCGGATTGTTTTATTCATGCTTTTCCAATCCAGGCATTGGCAAGGCTTGCAAGCCTTGCCAAAATCAGGCTCAGGATCGGAGCTAGCGGACGAGTATACCATTATATTTACTGTAACAAAATTGTTCCGTTGAGTCGCAGACGCTCACAACTTCATGAATCGCAGCTAAACCTCAGGTTGTTAAAACCTCTTGGGGCTAAAAATAACTATTCGATTGAAGAGATCGGTGAACTGTTTGGTTTTGAAACGATGCATATTGCCAACCCCTTTACACAGTCTCTGAAAAAAGACCAGTTTAACCTCATTCTTCATCCAAAGTCAAAAGGAAGTGCAAGGGAATGGGGTCTGAATAATTTCAGGCAACTAATCGACATTCTGCCCCGCGACCGTTTTAACGTTTATATCACGGGAACTTCAAAAGAAGGTGAATTGATCAAAAATGAAATGCCATTGTTCTTTAAAGGTGTGAATGATCTGACTGGCAAACTTTCATTGAAAGAGTTAATATCGTTCATTCAACATGCAGATGGACTTGTTGCGGCAAGCACCGGACCATTGCACATTGCTGCCATATCAGGAAAAATTGCTATCGGGCTTTATCCTCCTATACGGCCCATGCATCCGGGGCGGTGGGCTCCGATCGGTAACAAAGCAACTGTTCTGGTGGCCGATAATGAGTGTTCGGAATGTCGCGGCACCTACTCATGTAGATGTTTGTCAGCAATTTCACCGGAATTAGTAAAAATTAAACTGGCACAAATGATCAATGACTGAAGTAAATCCACATACAAAAACCTGGATCACAATAATCAATCCCAACGCCGGAACCAAAAAAGCTGAAAGAGATTGGCACAATATTGCCCAACTCCTGCGGAAACATGAAGTTTCATTTGCTGAAGTTTTTACCTTAGAAAGGGGGCATGCAATGGAGTTAACCCGTGAAAACATCAAAAAAGGATACAGGCATTTTTTAGTAGTAGGTGGCGATGGAACCATGAACGAAGTGATCAATGGCATTTTTACCCAATCAGAAATTCCCGCTTCTGAATTTGTGGTTGGAATGATTCCCGTTGGTACCGGAAACGACTGGTGCCGTTCTTTTAGCATACCATTCTCCTATAAAAAAGCAGTGAAACTGATCAAAAAGGGAAACACACGGATTCAGGATGTGGGGAAAATTAGTTATTACAACTCATCTACACCAAAATCCAGGTATTTTGTAAATGTTGCAGGCATGGGTTATGATGCTGTTGTAGCTGCCAAAACAAATAAGGATAAAGAACGAGGACGTGGCGGACCACTGATCTACATAAAAAACCTTTTTACAAGCCTGATTTTTTACAAACATTCATCAACTGAACTTCACCTCGATGGTCAATCGCCTGTTCGACATAAAACCTTCAGCCTTAGTGTAGGCATTGGAAAATACAACGGTGGGGGGATGATGCAATTGCCATCTGCTCAGGTTGATGACGGTAAATTCGATGTGACCCTCATAAAAAAACTTGGCAAATTTACCGTTTTGAAGGAGGTAAAAAATTTGTATGATGGCTCATTTGTAAAACACCCGAAAGTAGATACCTATCGTGCGACCGAAATCAGAATTAAATCATCACCGGATATTTCACTTGAAGCAGATGGCGAATCGCTGGGCCATTCTCCTTTTACCTTTGAGATGATCCCGCAGGCATTAAGAGTTATTGCAGGAAGTGAATAACCGGAATAAGGGCCTGGTCTCCGTTCACTAAAAAGATCAAAAGATCATGCAAATTCCGTGTCCACAAGTGTACATCGCTTGTATTCAGGCGTACAGTTTAAGTTGTTTGCCCACAAACACTAACTCATAAAACGTTAATTATCTGAATCTTACAGCTTTTGGCATAAAAGTAGAATTTACCCCGACAATAAACTAAGCGGTATGATTTGGAATAATATTAAAACCACGGTACGCAATCTTATTAAAAGAAAATACTATGCTGCTATTAATATTATCGGGCTGGCGATAGGAATTGCCAGTTTTCTAGTGATTTTTCTCTACATTTCGGATGAATTGAGTTACGACCGTTATCACACGAATGCCGACCGCATATATCGTTTGGTGAATGTTTATGATTTTAATGGCGTGGGTGAGAATTCAGCTAGTGCCCCCTTTCCGGTGGCCTTCTCAATGAAACATGACTATGGTGGCATGATCGACAATGTGGTGCGGTTATTTAACTTTCAGGCACCGCGAAGTTTTGTGGAATACGAGGATCTGAAATTTAACGAACGACATTTTTTCTTTGCCGATTCAACCTTTTTCAACATTTTCGACCACACCTTTTTAAAAGGAAATCCACAAACTGCCCTGGCTGAAAACAACCTGGTTGTGATCACAGAATCTGCCGCTAAAAAATATTTCGGAATTAACGACCCAATGGGTAAAACCATCAAGTTTGAAACAAACATTCCACTTCAGGTATCTGGCATAATCCAGGATCCACCTGAACAATCTCATTTCAAATTCGATTTTATTGCTTCGATGTCGACCTTGCGAAAAACTTTCGGAGGAAAGCTTCCACAAACCTGGGTATGGAACCCCTGCTGGACTTATTTGTTGCTGAACGATCAAACAGAACCTGCAACCCTCGAATCGAAATTTCCGGAGTTCATTGATAAATATTTTTATGATGCAGAAAAGGATAATATTTCACTTTATCTGCAACCGCTTACTGATATTCATTTAAAATCGAAACTCGATTACGAAATTGCCCCCAATAGCAATATTACCTCCATTTATATACTATCGGCCATCGCTGTTTTTTTACTCGTTATTGCAGTGATCAATTATATGAATCTGGCAACAGCGACTTCAGGTAGCCGAACAAAAGAGATCGGAATAAAAAAAGTTGCAGGAGCCAATCGCGCCCAACTGATCATCCAATTTTTAAGTGAGTCGGTGATCATCGCATTTATTGCATTGCTCTTAGCTTTGCTTTTCACCGAACTGATCATGCCGGTGTTTAACAATTTTACCGGTAAAAATATTTCTATTATCGATTTATTTAAAGGGCCTAACATACTTTTAGTGATAGCATTAGGAGTGATCATAGGAATTCTTTCAGGAACTTATCCGGCATTTTATCTCTCTTCGTTCAGACCTGTTAAAGTTCTGAAAGGACCTGCCAAAAGCAGTATCAAAAGCGGCTTATCCAGGAAAATACTGGTCGTTCTTCAATTCACGATTTCGATCGCTTTGATCATTGGCACCATCATCATTCGTAATCAGCTCGATTATCTTCGAAATGCCGATCTTGGCTTTGATAAGGATAATGTCATCGTTTTGCCTGTTAACAATACACCCATAGCTGGAAGCTACGAGTCTTTCAAGCAAGAATTGTTGCAAAGTCCCGACATAATTAGTGTAACCGCAATGGATGATATTTTCGGTGCTGCACACAACACCCATGAGTTTCGCCCGGAAGGATACCCTGACGATCAGTGGCAGTTCTACCCGGCATTGGTGGTGCAATATGACTTCCTTAAAACTTTCGGTTTACAACTGGTTGCAGGAAGAGATTATCAGGAGGAGAACAAAACGGACCCTGTAAATGGCATTCTCATCAACGAAGCCATGGTCAAACATATGGGTTGGGAAAGTCCACAATCTGCACTGGGTAAGAAATTCAGATCTCTTCAGGGCGAAGAGAGGGTGATAGGTGTATTTAACGATTTTCATCAAACATCGCTGCATGAAGCTTCCGGACCTTTTGTACTGAATATGAAAGAAACCCCGGGTGTAATTAAATGGTTTCTGAAATATATGGCTATACGCATTCAGCCGGGAGCTGAACAGGCAGCTTTATCTTACCTGGAGAATAAGTGGAACCTCGCAGCACCAGGAAGACCATTCGAATATACTTTTCTTGATAATGAACTTTCGGAATTGTATAAAGTTGAGGAAAACCTGAGTAAACTCTCGGTGGTTTTCACATTGATCCTCATTATCATTGCAGGACTTGGTCTGACCGGTCTGGCTTCTTTTATGGCCGAACAGCGCACGCGTGAGATTGGCATTCGTAAAGTGCTGGGCGCCAGCACGCTTAGCCTGATAAAAAGCCTGACAACAGAGTTTGTTACCCTGATTCTTGTAGCGAGTCTATTAGCCTGGATTTTAGCCTACCTGGTAATGAATGACTGGTTGAATAATTTCACCTATCAAACGGGACTTAATCCCTTGGTTTTTATTTCGGCGTCGATGATTGCTCTACTGCTTTCGATCACGATTTCCGGAACACGTGCCTGGATTGCATCTCAATCTAACCCTGTAAATACTTTAAAATACGAATAACTGAAGTTGTTGGCAGTGGTCTCAGCTTTATGTGCATATGAAGCGAAAACCCTTTCGTTACGATCAGTTGCATGAATTTTAGCGATTCGATTCAATCAGATTTCTCATTCAATAATCCGTTATCAGGGTCAAAACATAACCCCCACATACACCTCAAATACTCTGTTTTTAGCATCACCGATGAGCGATTTCGAAACATCATCGTCGTTGGAAATCTTCGCAAGTCCATAAAAATAGGATGCACCAAGCCGTATGAAATTGTACTTCCACGAAATACCGGCAGAAACTCCAAAATCTTTGCTGTTAAAATATTCAAGGTCGATGTCTTCATCTGATTCAATATTCAAAATGTTAAGAATTTCAACCTGAGTGTCCACTTTTGCCTCAAGCATCAAACCGATATATGGTCCTGCATAGATGCTTAGCTTATTCGTGGGATGATAAGCCAAATACACCGGAATATCGATATAATCAAAAGCTAAAATAGTTTCACCTTTAGCAATTTGCTCACCCAGGAAATCATAATTAAAGTTAATAACACTTCCTTTTCGTGAATAAAGAATTTCAGAAAGTATCGAAACCTTCTTCGTCAACTTGATATCGGCTCTGAAACCGGCATTCCATCCTATTCCCAATTGTTGCTTATCGGCATCTACATTCGAAAGGTCGGAGAAATTAATGCCACCTCTCAACCCAAAACTATTCTCCTGGGCTAAACTCTTACTCTCATTTATTAATGCCAGTAAAAAAAGCAAAGTTGTACAAAAAATCAAACGCATATCTTAACTCCTTGAAATCAGAACAGGAATCCAAGATAAACCTGAAGGACCCTGTTTTTAGCATCGCCGATGAGGGTTTCAGAAACATCATCATCTTTGGCAATCTGCGAGAGTCCCCAATTGTAGTTTACCCCTAAACTTACACGGTCAAATTCGAAGGCTATTCCACCTGATAAACCAAACTCTGTGCTGTTAAAATGGTCGATATCAATGTCGTCTTCATCGTTGATGTCGATTCCTTCCAGAATTTCAGCTTGTGTATCAACCTGCGCTCCCAACAGCAGCCCAAGGTATGGACCGGCATGGACATTAAAATTTTCAACAGGGTTAAAAACCAGGTAAATAGGAATATCAATATAATCAAATCTTACATTTGTTTCTCCCTCAGCGAGGTCAATTCCGAGAAAATCGGCGTCGTATTTAATATCCGTTCCTTTACGGGAATAAATTAATTCCGGCTGAAGGGCAACTTTCTCAGTTAATGGAACTTTGGCCATAAAACCTGCATGCAATCCTGTTCGCATGCTATTATCCGCATCATCGCCAATGCTCATATTAGCGAGGTTAAGCCCGGCTTTTACGCCAAAACGTCCCTCATCCTGTGCATGTACATTCGATACAAAAACTAATGTGGAAACGAAGAGTGCTATAATTGTTAGTTTTTTCATTGTTCTGTTTTTTATTTTCGTTTGCACCCATCATGCATGATAAATGTATGCCATATGTTTAGTTCCATATTTCATTCACTCTGTTTATCAACCACTTAGGTCATATCATTGAGGAGGTCTAACAGGATTGCAGGTTGTCCGGTCATTCAACACCATGAGAATGATTTCCACAACAATACCCTGAATTGCCCGTCAGCGAACACCCTGCATGTTAATAGCGAACAATTTCCTTGCAGTTGATCTCAGGAGAAACCGACTTACCTGCTGATTTTCTGCATATTAAAAGCAATGGCACAATGTGTGAAAAAAACCTATCCCAAATATTGCGAACAATGATCAGGAATTATCTTATCAGTCTTTACAGGAATATTGTGAGGAATAAATTTTATTCGGTTTTAAATATTCTCGGCCTTTCTGTAGGTTTGGCGGCAGCCATTTTTATATTGCTTTATGTGCAGGATGAACTTTCCTTTGACAAATACAACGAAAAGTACGAACGGATTTACCGGCTTGAATCCGACTTTACGATCAGTGGCAAACATGATCATTTTGCCATTGTTCCTGTTCCAATGGGACCGGCCATCAAAACCGAATACCCTGAGGTAGAGTCCTTTTGCAGGATGATGGAAGCGGGAAATACTTTATTCAGGGCCCACGACAAAGAGTATTATGAAGATTTCTTTTATTTTGCCGATTCCACCGTATTTGATATTTTCACTTATCAACTGATTCAAGGTGATCCGAAAACCTGCCTCACAGAACCCAAGACCATGGTTCTCACCAAAAAAATAGCGCAAAAATATTTTGGAGACGAAAATCCGGTGGGTCAGTTTATGACATCGGGGAGTGGACAAACCTACAAAGTTACCGGGGTGATGGAAAATCAACCCGCCAACAGCCACCTGAAATTCGACGCCCTGATTTCAGCCATGTCAATTGCTGAGAATGTGGGCCTTGAAGATTTTAATTCAATGGAACCCAACCGTTTCTGGAACATCGGGGTATATACGTTTGTGTTATTGAAGGAAAATGCTACCATGCAAAGCATCCTCGACAAATTTGAACCATTTTATGAAAAATATATGAAACCTGTCGGTGATCAGATCAATGCAAGTTTCGCCCTGATGGCAACACCTTTGGCTGATACGCATTTCCGGCAGGGACTGGGTGCAGAATTACCCACCGGCAATCGGGCATACATTTTCATTTTTTCTGCCGTTGCCTTGTTTCTTCTGCTCATTGCCGCCATCAATTATATGAATATGGCTACAGCACGTTCAACCAATCGTGCAAAAGAAGTGGGTGTTAGAAAGGTGCTGGGTGCCTTCAGAACACAACTGATCAGGCAGTTTATCAGTGAGTCGGTGGCCATGGCAATCATCGCAATGTTGATAGCCGTACTTCTTGTTACCCTTTTTATGCCTGATTTTAATCATCTTGCCGGAAAAGAGTTGCATTTCAGTTTAACCAAAAATCCCGTCATTTTTCTTGAAATTCTGATTATAACAGTGTTGACAGGTTTCCTCTCAGGCAGTTATCCTGCATTTTATCTATCCTCGTTTTTACCGGTTAGGGTGCTAAAAGGAAAAATAAGCCGCAATGGTAAAAAAGGCGGTACACTGAGAAGAGTACTTGTTGTTGTTCAGTTTTTTATTGCCATTTTTATGATTATCGGAACCATTGTGGTATCTTCTCAAATTCGTTACCTTAAAAACAAGGATTTGGGCTTCGATAAAGAAAACCTCGTGGTGATGGAAATTCAGGATACCTCATTTCGTAAAAAAGCCGAAACATTTAAGAAGGAGCTGCTCCAGAATCCTGATATTGTTGGTGTTACTAATTCAACCGGTGTGCCGGGCCGTATCAACTGGATCCAGGTTTTAAAGTTTGAGCAGGAAGCTCAAATGGAAGACCATACCATCATGCTGGCTCAAACCGACTATGACTTTGCAAAGGTGATCGGTTTGGAATTTGTGCAAGGAAGGGATTTTGATAAAAACATGGGAACCGACGCCGAAGAAGCCATCATCATAAACGAAGCTGCTGTAAAAGAATTTGGTTGGGAAGATGATCCGATCGGGAAAAAAATTCATTGGGGCTGGGAACTCGATGGAACAGGAGGCCGGATCATGAAGGTAATTGGCGTCGTAAAAGACTTTCATTTCAGAAGCTTACACAATAAAATTGAACCAGTCTGTTTCTTTTTGAGCGAAAGACCAAGATTCCTTTTAACAGCTCGTATCAAAAGTGAAAACCAAAAAGAAACACTGGCTTTTATCGAATCGAAATGGAATGAATTTAATGCCAAAAGGCCATTCGACTTTCAGTTTCTCGACAAAAGTATGGACGAAATGTACCAGGCTGAAGAAAAAATCAGCAGGATCATCATGATTGCTGCTATTTTAACAATCTTTATTGCTTTGCTTGGATTGCTCGGGCTATCTTCTTTTGTAGCCGAACAAAGAACCAAAGAGATCGGGATCCGGAAGGTGGTTGGCGCATCCGTAGGCAATATACTGAATTTACTCTACAAAGAATTTACCCTGCTGATTGCCATTGCATTTATCATCGCTGTTCCGGTGGCATGGTGGAGGCTCGATATCTGGCTCGATGAAAGCTTCGTGTACCATGAATCTTTACAATGGTCATGGTTTATATTAGCTGGAATCATATCTTTTGTTATTGGACTTGGTACCATCAGCTTTTACATTCTCCGGGCAGCAACGGGTAATCCTGTTGATGCAATCAAATACGAATAAAAAACTTAATTAGAAAAATACCTTCACTTTTCCATGCCCTCCGCATCATACGGACAAAAAAACCTGTAACAGGAAAATTATTTCCGAATTAAAATAATTTTATCTTTACATCCTTAAATCTTAAAAACGAGATGGGGAAGTTGAAGGATGATCTTGTATTAATTCATACAGATTCTCAAAAAAAAAAATGATCAGCTAAGCCATTTTTTATAAGGATTTTGATATATGCTAAAAAGCTATTTCATAAGCCTTTACAGGAGTATACTTAAAAACAGGTTTTATACTTTTCTGAACGTTGCAGGATTATCTATCGGAATGGCAACCGCTATTCTTATACTCCTTTACGTAAGAGATGAAATCAGTTTCGACCGGTATCATAAATTTCACGATAGGATTTACCGTCTTGAATCGGAATTTACAGTGAACAACAATCACGATCTGTTCGCAAAGGTACCTGCACCGCTCGGTCCTGCTCTAAAAGAAGAAATTCCGGAAATTGAATCGATGACCCGGCTAAATCCCATCGGGAATATGGCCTACAGACATGGAGAAACCAGGTTTATCGAAAGTATGTTCTACCTGGCCGATTCTACGATTTTCGATGTATTTACACATAACTTTATTTATGGAAACCCTTCCACCTGCCTTGTTCAGCCATTTTGTATTGTATTAACCGAATCTGTTGCACAACGGTATTTTGGCGATGAAAATCCGATGGGGAAAATATTGCTCGATCGCAATGGAAATCAATTTAAAATTACAGGTGTAATCGGGGACCTCCCCGGCAACTCTCATCTCAGGTATGAAGCCCTTATTTCTATGTCGTCCGATCCTGAAACATATAATACCACCAAAGCCAGTCGATTCTGGAGATTGGGTGCCTTTACCTACATTTTGCTTCATAAGGATGCCACGATCGAAACCATCCATAGCAAATTTCTTGACTTTTATAAAAACCGGATGGAAAGCCTGGGAAAGCAATACGGTGTAAGTTTCAGGCTGATGACAACACCTTTAACCGAAACACATTTCAGAAAAGGATTGAGTGGCGAATTGCCCTCAGGCAACAAATCATACCTGTTGATTTTTTCAGCCATTGCTGCTTTTATTTTATTGATTGCTTCCATCAATTATATGAACATGGCCACAGCCCGATCAGCTAACAGAGCCAGGGAAGTTGGTATCCGTAAGGTAATGGGCGCCGAAAAAGGACAATTGATCAGCCAATTTATCGGAGAATCGGTGGTACTTTCCTTATTTGCGATGGGAATAGCCCTGGTTGTGGTTTGGATGATCCTTCCGGCCTTCAATCAATTTGCCGGCAAAATCATAACTTTCGGACCGGCGGGAAACCTGATGTTGTATATTGCAATTATACTCCTGGCAATTTTTGTAGGGTTAATAGCAGGAAGTTATCCGGCTTTTTACCTATCCTCATTTTTACCGATTAAGGTGTTAAAAGGCAATTTCAGCAGATCCGGCAAAAACAGCCGTTTGTTGCGTCGGATACTGGTTATTTTGCAGTTTTTCATTGCCATTTTAATGATCAATGCATCACTGGTTGTTTCAGGGCAATTAAAATTTATGAAAAATACCGACCTGGGGTTTAACATGAAAAACCTTGTGGTTATTGAAGTTCAGGATAAAGATAATCCGGAATTGATCAAAAGCTATAAAGAGCGGCTTTTGCAAAATCCGGGCATAATCGCAGCCAGTAATTCATCAGGAATTGCAGGTATCATGCCCCTGATCTATAACCTTAAAGTTGAACAGGAGGAAGGAATGACAGACCTTTCAACTCTGGTCATCAAAACAGATCATGATTTTATCAAAACATGGGGAATGGATATTTTAAAAGGACGTGATTTTGACCGGAGCATGCGAACCGACGAACTTGAAGCTGTTATTATCAACGAAACGGCAGCCCAAGAATTTGGCTGGGGAAACGATCCCTTGGGAAAAAGAATCCATTACGGATTTGGTCGTGATGGTACAGGAGGGCGTATGCTAAAAGTGGTTGGGGTGGTCAGGGATTTTTTCTTCAGATCGTTGCACAATCAAATCGAACCGGTAGTGATATTGATTGGTGAAGATGTTGAGGATTTTCTTACCCTGCGAATTACAGAAGAGAGACAAAAACAGTCGATTGATAACATGGAGATCATTTGGCAGGATTACTTCAGTGCATATCCTTTTAATTACCGCTATTTAAATGACCGGATTGATGACCTGTATTCAGATGAGGCAAAGATCAACGATCTGGTTGGAATAGCAACCTTGATCACAATATTTATCGCCCTGCTCGGCCTTCTTGGTCTTTCATCCTTCACCGCCGAACAGAAAACCAAAGAGATTGGCCTGCGCAAGATCCTGGGCGCATCTATCCCGAATATCCTCTTTTTACTGTATAAAGATTTTGTCGTTCTTATCCTGATTGCCCTGGTGCTGGCGGCACCTCTTGCGTGGTGGCAACTCAGCAACTGGCTGGAATCTACTTTTATTTACTACCGGCCTGTTCAGGTTTCAGTTATTTTAATTGCCGGATTTGCAGCCCTCGTCATCGGATTGGGCACGGTTAGTTTTTTCATCATCAGGGCCGCTTCCCGCAATCCGGTGGATACGATCAAATACGAGTAGGCTAATTTTACTAAAATTATCAATAGACACTGCCAGTATACTAGTTTAATTCACCTCTCCGGTATTTTTCATAAGCTTCTTTTGCCGTCATATCGGCGGCACCCGTAATTATTCTGATCCCGGTTTTTTCGAGTACAGCAGCAGCATTTCCACCCGGCCCGTTACCGGTAATCAGTACATCCGGATGAAATTCGAATAACTTTTGGGCTGTTTTGGGTCCGGCTCCGTGAGCATCACTGGCAGCTTCACGATTATCGTAATGCGCCAATTCATCTTTGTCCTCGTCATAGATCAGGAAAAACTCAGTTCTCCCAAAACGGGGATCCATGATGGAATCCCAATTATCTCCTTTGGTTGTAAATACTATTTTCATTTTATCTCGTCTTTAATTTTATTCCAACTTTGTTCGATCAAATTCCTTACACCACCATCGGTATATTCAACAACGGTTTGACCCTTCGTCATGGCCCTGATAAAATCTTCGTTGTAGGGCAGGTTGGCAATGTGCAGGATATTTTCTTCCTTCAGATAATTCTCAATTTCTTTCGTGATCTGTTTATTTATATCAAACTTATTGATGATGCATCCGGCTTTTAAACTAAATTTTTTGATCAGTGTAAAAAGCCGTTTGAGGTCATGAAATCCGGGGACAGACGGTTCGGTGACCATCACAACAAAATGGGCTCCCGACAGAGACGAAACCACCGGGCAACCGATTCCCGGAGAACCATCTACAAGTATAAAATCCTTAAATTCGTCTTCTGCTATTTTTTTGGCTTCGTTCTTCACTTTTGCAACCAATTTCCCCGAATTATCAGCCCCAATGCCCAATTTAGCATGCACCATCAAACTGCCTGTTTTGATTTGGGAAATATACCATTCACCCGCCAGTCGTTTTTTGTTGATAATGGCATGGGTGGGGCAAATCCGGGAACAATAACCACATCCTTCACATGCCAGTCTATCCACCTTGTAAGTGTTAAATACATTTTCGATGGCGTCGAATCGGCATACATCGGCACATTTACCACAGCGGATACATCGATCCTGTTCAATATAAGCCAGTTCACCACTGTAAAAATCTTCGGCTTCCGCGAAGTCTGGTTTCAAAAGAAGATGCATATCTGCAGCATCCACGTCACAATCGGCCACAATCACATCTTTTCCACCCAGGTAAGCAAATGACGCTGTTAAAGAGGTTTTTCCCGTTCCGCCTTTTCCTGATATCACAACGATCTCTTTCATGCCTGTTTGTAGTTTTTGATTGTCATGATATATGTAATGATTTTATCAAGCTCACGGCGAAATTCCGGAACTTCATTATAGATGAGTTTGCCTAGTGAACATAACTCAGCTATTCTCCGGTCGTTTGGGATTTTGGCCAATAGGGTGATCTTCTCACATTTGCAGAAATCAACCACATCCTGATTACCTATCCCGTCCCTGTTGATTACCACACCAAAGGGTTTTTTTAGTTCCCGCATGGTTTCCACAGCAAGCTTCAGGTCATGAAATCCGAAAGGTGTGGGTTCGGTAATGAGAATCACAAAATCAACATCTTTGGTCACTTCGATCACAGGGCAGGATGTACCGGGCGGAGAATCGTAAATATGTACGGTATCGCCCGGAAAGGTCCTATCAATGTAATCCTTTGTTTGTCTGATCAATGGAACGGCCTGCTCTTCTCCGACATCGAGCCTGCTTTCGATGAAATGCAAATTTCTATCCCTGGAATAATTCAACTCCCCCATTTTTTTTGGAATCATGGGCAGGGCTGATTCTGGACACAGTTCTGAACAAGCATAACATCCATGGCAAAGCTCCGGAAAAACCATTATCATTTTCCCCAACTGGATCACTGCATGAAAATTGCAAACCTTTTGGCAAATGCCACATAAAGTGCATTTATCCTCAATCCATTGGGGTACCATCTTGAACTTATCCTCTTTTATCTCCCGATTTCCACTAAGGAATAATCCGGAATTGGGTTCCTCCACATCCAGGTCGGTTAAAACAACCTGTTCAATTTCCGAAAGATAACTTGCAAGGTTGGTGGAGAGGGTTGTTTTACCGGTCCCTCCCTTACCGCTGGCGATGGCAATTTTCATGCTGGCACCGGCGGCTAATGATCACATAAATTCTGACCGGCAACGAGTTGGTCCTTCAGGTATTTCTCCACCAGTTTTTCCGGGATTTCCGAATCGATCCCTAAGAATACCTCTATGTTTTTTTGGGCGAAGATATCCTGGGCTTTGATGCCCATCCCCCCTGAAATGATCGTGCTAACTCCCATCCCGGCTAAGAAACGGGGATATGTTCCCGGTTGGTGAACCGGCGGTTGTATATATTCTACATTTACAATCGTTTCTCCATTGGTTTCAATAATGGCGAATTCTTCACAATGGCCAAAATGAGCACACAAATGTTTCCCTTGCGTGGGAACTGCAAATAATTTTTTCATTCCTCTAAATTTTTAAATCGGACAAAACTGCCTCAAATTATTTATTATTTCGATAATAATTCCTCACGGATCATGGTGTGTCCGCAAGCAGGGCATTTCAATTTTGTACATTTCAAACCCTGCTTATGCGGAACTTTTTCTCCGCATTTTGTGCAAACACAAAATCCACCGGGGCCGAAAGCACCCCCTTTATTTCGCCCCCGTCCTCCGCCAACACCCAGGCCTTTGCCTGAACCTGATTTGTCTCTGTTTCTGTAAAGTGGCATGGCTATTAATTTTTTGATGTAATTGTAATAAATAAAAGCAGGCTTTTTGTTGAA
>JAGQVF010000084.1:0-163 GCA_020438135.1 Bacteroidales bacterium
CCCTTTATGAATCCCGGTCTTCCAATTCATGATGTGGATTACAGCGATGAATGGCTGATCCAGGATCCGGCAAGTGGGGGATTAAGAATATCATTCGCAGGAGGAATTATATCGGATGACCTGGGCAACTCATGGCAGGGACCTGCCGCAGGTCTGGAAACCT
>JAGQVF010000084.1:272-7135 GCA_020438135.1 Bacteroidales bacterium
AATCCGGCCAATATTGGATTTGCAAGCCTTACAGTTAATGATTTTTCAGAATCGCAGGGCATTTATTATGTTGCAACATCATCTGGCCTCGCTTATACACAGGAATACTTTAATCCGCTTATCAGTGGCTATGATCAGTGGGTTCTCCCCAATGGCATTTTCCCCGATCCAAGCACACCATCTTTCTCAGGCATTACCAGTGTAGCAGCAGATCCGGCAAATCCTGAACATGTTGTTTGCGGTTACGATAACGGATTTTTTGTTTCATTTAATGGGGCAGGAAATTTTATTCCGGTAACGCCCATCGATTGGAACAGCAATCCGCATCTCGATCCTTTTGTTACGGACATACTCTTTATAAACAGCATGACAATTTTGGCAACCACCGGAATGAAATTTCAACCGATGCCATTCTCACCTCCCCAATCCATTGGCAACATTTGGCGCTCTGATGATGGTGGACTTAACTGGTATTTGGTTACACCTATATTTCCCATCGAATATCAGATGGGTAATTGCCTGGCAGTCGGGAATAACGGTACGCAAACCATTATATATAGCGGTACAGGTTACAGGCAACCCGGATCAATAAATGTGGCCGGTGGGATTTGGGTTTCTTTTGATTTTGGAGATACCTGGAATAAAGTAAATGATGCACCAACCGATGCCCAGGGATTTCCGATGCCGGTTTATGATATTGATGTAGACCCGGGCAATAATGAATTGCTATGGATCACAACCCAACAAGCCATTGCCCGCTCAAATGACGGAGGATTATCATATTTTATCGCTGATGTTCCGGGCAACCTGGGTGAATTTAACTCTGCTCTGATCGATCCGTTCTTCACCGACAGCATTGTGATCACCTGTGGAAGATCAATTCTAAAATACAGCTTTCTGATCGATGATGCCGACCATGTTTTCAAAGGCCTGCCGGGTGAGAGATTCATCAGTTCGTCGTTTGGTTCAATCCTGGGAGGTTCAAACACCGGCGGTTCAAAAATTACTGGAGCCCCCACTCATTTCCTCGATCTGAAAGTTTACCTCGAGGGACCTTTCACCGGCACCGAAATGAACACAAATTTGAATGCAAGCGGCTACCTTCCCCTCAACCAGCCCTTCAACCAGGAACCGTGGAATTATGATGGGACCGAGCATGTAAGCGCCATTCCCAATCCTGATATTGTAGATTGGGTATTGATCGAACTGAGAAAAACACAGGGCGATCCGTCAACCGCAACCAGTGATACACGATTTGACCGAAAAGCAGCCTTTTTGATGAAGGATGGAACCATTACCGATGATGACGGATCAACCATGCCGCGTTTTAATATCATTCTTCAAAATTCGAAAGGTTCCGACAAAATGCATGGAGTCGTATATTCGCCGGGCCATACCGGTCTGAGAACAGCAGACTCATTAACTCAAGCTAAATCCCTGACTTTTTCATATGATTTCACAACCGACCCTGAGGCTGCCTTCGGGGGTAAATCGTCACATAAAGAAATTGCTCCGGGGATCTGGGGGATGTACAGTGGCGATGGCAACAACGATAACCAGGTAGATAATTCGGATAAAAATGAAGTGTGGTCAGTTCAACAGGGAAATACAGGATATTTCTCAGGAGATTTTAACCGCGACGGTGAGGTGGATTTAACAGATCTGAACGATTACTGGAAACCCAATACCGGTAAGGGCTCGCAAATTGATTAAAAATTAGTTTGCAATTTCCCGCTGCCGTACAGCTTCAAAAACAATAACGGCTGCTGAAACGGACACATTCAGCGAATCGATGCCTCCCCGCATAGGTATCAGTACTTTTGTTCCGGCCTTGTTCATCCAAGTTCCTGATAAACCGTCAGCTTCTGAACCTACTACAATCGCAGAAGCACCGGTATAGTTGACAGAATGATACACAACAGCGCCATCAGGAGTAGCTGCAAAAGTTTGGATGGCGTTTTTTTCCAACCATTGCAACACCTCTTCTGATTCCGCAACGGCCACCTGAAGTGTAAAAAGGCAACCCAATGCAGCACGGATCACATTCGGACTATACAGATCAACACGTGGATCGCAAATGATCACAGCATCAATGGCGGCAGCATCTGCCGTACGAAAAAGGGCTCCGAGATTGCCGGGCTTTTCTACTTTTTCAACCACCAGTATGAGCGGGTCTTTATCAACTTTTAGATCGGAAAGGGTATGAGATTTTGGCCTTGCTACAGCCAGCAACCCCTCTGTAGATTCGCGAACTGCAATTTTTTGATACACATTCTTGGAAGTTTCAATCCTCTTTGTTTCAGAAACTGCTTCGGAGATATTTGCCAAAACATCACCCTGCACCACTTCAGGCCAAATGTACAATTCCTCGATTTGATAACCGCTCTGCAAGGCCAATATAATTTCACGAAGTCCCTCAATGATAAAAACGCCCTCCGACTTTCTGAACGAAGACTTTTCACGCAACCTGACCAATCTTTTTATTTTCGGATTTTGAAGTGAAGTGATCGTTTCCATCTGGCATTACTTTTTGTGAAGGCATAAAATTAGGAATATTAATCAATTTCTCTGATAAACATCCCGAAGTCTGAAGAGGGTAATTAATTACTATTTTATCTTATCTTTAATGCATGAAAAGAAATACCACACAATTTTTTAGTTCAGGAGGCCATGCCGACGACATGATCAGCCGTTACAAAACCAACATTTCCATGCTTTCCAAAAAAAGATTGTTTAAAAAGTTTACTTATAAATACAAAGATTATTCTGCTGATAAAAACCCTGAGCTACCCCACCCATCTCCCGAAACCATACTAAAGCTTAAAACATATCTCAAAAAACAAAGAAAACGCGATGACAGACTGCGGGGTTTTGTGCTTGCCATTATTTTACTCCTGGTTTTTGCATTTCTTTATTGGTTATTGTTCCTTTATTATTAGTGAGAATGATTAAATTCTCAGTTTCTGTTCATTTCCGGTTTATTGCTAAAAATCTGCCATCCCTTTAATTTACTGAAACAACCGTTCCCTAATTCAGGGCAACCGTTTCCTAATTGTGTATTGTGAAGCGCCCTCTCCGACAGTAATTTAGCCAAATGAAACAATTTAAAATGAATAATAACCAGCCTGATAAAACAGGCACAAAAATTACAACTATGAAAAATCTAAGATTACTTTCGATCGTGTTAGCTTTCTTTTTTACTGCTAACCTCAGTGCACAAAATGTATCCATCAGCGATGTTTCACACACGGCTGATCCTTCTGCTGTGCTGGATGTTTACTCTACTTCACTTGGTATGCTGGTTCCCCGGTTATCGAGTGCACCTTCAAGTCCTGCCAAAGGATTATTCTACTACAATACAACTTCAAACAGTTTCTTCTACAATGCAGGTACTTCCGGAAGTCCGAGCTGGACTGAACTTTCTCATGGTAGTCTTTGGTCGAGGACCGGAACCGACACTTACCTTTCAAACCTTACTGATAACCTGGTGATCGGAACCACTACCAGTGCCCCGGGTTATAAATTTTATGTTTTCGGCTCAACCTCACAGATGTCACGTTTCGACGGACAGGTTGAATTCTGGGATATTGCCGGCGGTTCGATGAGTGCCGACATCAATGATGACGGTGCCGGAAACGGTGTGATCACCGGGTACAATTCCGGGGGAACTTCTAAAGTTAAATTCAGAACTTCAGGACACTCCTACCTTACCGGAGGTCGGTTAGGTGTAGGCACAACCGGACCTTCATCTTTGCTTCATGTTTTTGATGCATCAGGTGCCGGAAATCCGCAGTTAACCATTGAAAATCCGACAGGAGCAGGATTTGCATCACAAACTTACCTGGGATCGGGTATAGGTGCCTACAGCGAAGGCCAGGTGCTTTCCGACAACACCTATATTCTCAACAATGCCGGATCACTGGCTCCGGGTTCACAAAGTGATGGTACGACCATGATGAAAGCCTATCCCAACGGAATCGTTGATTTTGACAACCAAAGCCGTGCACGTGCTTTTCAAAAGCAAAACCCAATGTTACCGGGTGGCATGGGACAAATTATTCCTCCAGCCATTTGGACACCCATCGATTTTGACATGATATCTTATGATGAACATGGTGAATTCACTCCGGCTATAACTCCTCCATATTCAGGTGGTGGCGGACCAGCAGCAGCCTTTTTCACGGCTACCGAAGAAGGATATTACCAGGTGAATGCAAGAACCAATTTTCTGCTGGTTGATCCCGAAATGTTTGAACCAATTACCACTCCACTGGTACCCGGATTTGTAACTATTGCCATTGTTAAAACCGATGTTGCAGGCTCAACCTATATTTATGCTCAGGGAAATAAATTACAGGGATCGGACAATAATATGGGTCCCAATACCGACCTTCCGAACAACCTCGCACCCAATGTAAGTGATGTGGTTTACCTGAAAGCTGGCGAAACGATTGAAATCTGGGCATGGCAGGATCTCTGGCCCATGGGTTTGCCACTCGAAACAGGACCCAGGTTTGATCCGGGATTTGGTCTACCGGTTCCCATGCAGTCGCAGACCTATGTATCGATTCATAAGTCAAGCTAAAAATCAGATTTGTAAATCTTAAAAGACTTAACAAAATGAAAACACGAACAATCATAACCTTCTATCTGATACTTTTCCTGATCGGAATGGCTCTGGCAGGAGTATCCCAGGGAATCGTAAACGACGGAGGATATATCGAAGGAAATGCTTCCAGCTACACGAAAATAAGCGGAAGCGGAGATGCCCTCCTGGTGAATGCATCGGCTGACCAGGTAACATTCGGAAACCTTGAAGTTGACTTCACAGGCGCCGGCACCTACAAACTTACCATAACTGACAGTTCATTCATCACTGTTGATGGCGCTCTGAACATAAGTGATACCCTAATCCTTGAGTGTAATTCAGGAGAGATGGCAAACCTGATCACTAACGGGACTATCAGCGGAGCCTATGCGAAAGTTGAACAACATCTGCAGGCCGACCATTGGAATATGGTATCCTCTCCCATGACTTCAGCCACAGCCAGTGTGTATGAAGGGAGTTACCTGCTCGACTGGAATGAAACTGATAGCACATGGTCTTACATCATATCCCTTACCGATCCGCTGAACACAAACGAAGGATATTTTGTATGGCCTGAATCCACCATTAGTAGCCCGGTAAATGTGGCATACACAGGATTGTTAAATACAGGCAACCAAAGTGTGAGCGGACTAACCTACACCGCCGGAGCAGGCAAAGGGAACGGTTGGAATCTCGTCGGAAACCCCTATCCTTCCGTACTTGAATGGAACAGTTCATGGACTACTTCAGGGGTGGATGCTACCATCTATATTTACGACGGCAGCAATTACAAAACCTGGAATTACAATCTTGGCGGATTTGGTTCGATGGGCAACGGGTACATCCCTCCCACACAAGGGTTTTGGGTAAAAGCCAACAGTACGGGTCCATCCGTTACCATTCCCAACAGCGCAAGGACCCACGCCGCCCAGACATTTTACAAAGGATCGGAAAACACTGTCTGGAATATGTTTTCGGTAAAGATCTCCGACAATACTCATTCCGACGAATTGATAATCGGGTTCCAGGAAGGTGGTAAAGATGGATTTTCTGGCACTTTTGACGCCTACAAATTATTTGGAATAGAATCGATTCCGCAGGTTTATGCTTTAGCCGGAGAAGAGCAGTTTGCTGTTGACATCATGGAGCCCCTGAATGGCAAGATAAAATCTGTAAAGCTTGGATTTCGTGCCGGCACTGGCGGAATCTACAACCTGGTTTTTGAGAACCTGGATATGATCGATCCTGCTTATGATATTTATCTTGAAGACAAATTATCATTCGGAACCTCAAAAAAACTGGTGGATATTAAAAGTCACCCTGAATACAAATTCTCAGCAACCGCCGGAACCGAAGAGGATCGTTTCGTTCTGCACTTCTACCCCATCAACGAAAACAACAACAATGAAACGGGTTTTAATAATGATGGCGGTGGATTCTCAAATATCTATGCCTGGGAAAAAGTGGTTTTTGTGAACTATCAACAAGATGAACCTGCAGAGATTGTCATTTATAATATGATGGGAAAAGAGATCATGAAAAAACAGATTTCTCAGCTAGCACTTCACAAAATGACCCTTCATGCTGACAAAGGATATTACATTGTAAAGGTGTTGACAGCCAATAACATTCAAACTGAAAAGGTCTTTATTAACTAAAACCCATTCGACAGATACCAGCAGACCCTGTCCCCTGAGCGGGACGGGGTTTTTTATTATGATTGATGTATCTTTGCAAAAAACACAATTATGATCGTAGTTACAGGAGCGGCAGGTTTTATCGGGAGTTGTCTGGTCAGCAGGCTGAACGAGGATGGTTTTACCAACCTGGTTTTGGTTGATGATTTTTCAAAAACGGATAAGAAAAAAAACCTTGAGGGAAAAAAATTCAAGGAACAAACAGATCGCGATGTTTTTTTCCAATGGTTTAAGAAGAATGCTGATCAGGTTGATTTTGTACTACACATCGGTGCACGAACAGATACGACCGAATTTGATAAATCTGTGTTCGATAAACTGAACCTCAATTACACCAAACAAGTATGGGAAAAATGTGCTGCCCATCACATACCTTTGATCTATGCTTCCTCCGCCGCTACTTACGGCATGGGTGAACTGGGTTACGAAGACGATCATTCCATCATTCCCGACCTGAAACCATTGAACCCCTACGGAGAATCGAAAAATGAATTTGATAAATGGGCTTTGAAGCAGAACAAAAAACCGCCGTTTTGGGCTGGTTTGAAGTTTTTTAATGTTTACGGTCCGAATGAATA
>JAGQVF010000085.1:0-3954 GCA_020438135.1 Bacteroidales bacterium
TTCATCCAGGAGGTTTTGATACAAGTTCCGGTAATCTTTAAAGATATCTTTATCATAATAATAAGCAAAAGGAACATTTAGATAGGCTGCTGCAATAATTGTTGCTGAATTATCTTTCTTAACCGACTTATAATAGTTTACAGCACTCCTCCAATCTCCATCTGCTTTTAGTTTTGGATTTATATGGATTGCTTGAATTGCCAACGTTGCCAGAAGAAGCAAATAAAAAATGTAGTTGCTCTTAAATACTTTTGCCAGAAGAATTGCATAAGAAATATACAATCCGATAGTTGCGTAAAGCATATACCTGTATGTAAATCGCGGATTGTAGTAAATGGAAACAAAAAATATGGCAATTACGGGTAAAACACCCCACAGAAACATACCCCAGAACTTCTTATCATATTCCCGGTTTAAAATCGCTTTTACAAGATATACAACGATCAGCGTTAAAAAGGCATAGAAAATATATTTGTGATTAAAATATTGCGAAAACATATTAATCAAATCCTGAAATTGAGGTGCTTCCATCCAAACTGTTTCGCGTCCACCAAACCAGCTATTATTAATTAACCAAAGTGATAACAATATAACTGGAATGAACATAGCGAGCCATAATAAGATGACCTTCGCTACATGTTTCCTGATATAAAACAAACTGATTATGCCTTGCACGGATAGTATAAATACGGACGTCAGATGAATATAGAAAAGAACGGTGGTGAGCAGAATATACCATAGCAAATGAATCTTCCTGAATGCTATGAAGTAATTAAAGAAACTATTAAAGGACAAAACCACAAGAAGCGAAATCAATGTATAGCTACGCGCTTCATGCGCATAATAATATTGCCAGTTCGATAAAGTAAAAATGGCAACGGCTGCAATGGCAACCCTGATTTGGAAATGCTTTTTAACCAGATAAAAAATTGCAGGAACTGTAAGAACACTGGCCAATACCGAAAATAACCTGCCTGAAAACTCGGATATTCCAAAAATTTTTATCCAACCCCCGAAAAGTATGGTATATAAAGGTCCGTTTGGAAATTGGAGGGATTCAAGGTAGATTTCTTTTATTGTTTGCAGTGACATAAATACCTGGTTGGCCTCATCCAGATAAAATGAGGTGTAAGAAATATTAAATAGTTTAAAAACCAGGTTTATTAACATGAAAACAAGAACAATCAGCTGACTTGTTTTTTTGCTATCTTTCGGAAAGTTTTTGATCGATGATATTTTCATTTCTGAGGGTAATCGCACGAACGTCAATTAAATTTTAGAAAAACGGTGCAAATTAATAATAAATAATTGAGGTTTTTCAAATATATATTGAATTGTTGACTTTGTTATTTATTGCATATATATTGAAGTTCATTTGTATTATTTGTTTTTCATGGAATGATAACTGCCACAATTCTTAATCATTATTTTAAATTTGCATCCGAATAATCAAATAAAATGCTAAATAATAAAACCGTTGCCGTCGTAGTCCCCGCATTCAATGAAGAAAAACAGATCGGATTGGTAATTGAAACGATGCCCGATTTTGTGGATAGAATTGTTATTGTAAATGATATGTCATCCGACGGAACTTCAGCAGTTGTGCAAACCTATTTTAACAGGGCCGAGAACAAGGCACTGACACGCATAGAAGAAGATATTACATTTCATGACCGTGGCATCTACACCACCGCCGACAGGGTAATATGGGAGAGGAACAAGGAAGAGATAACTTTTTTTAAGCCCGGGATAATCCGAAATCAGAATCCGGTAAATGAAAGAATTATCCTAATCGATCAAACAGTAAATGGTGGGGTAGGTGCAGCCATTGCCCGTGGTTATAAATGGTGCAAAGATCACCAGATCGACTGCACAGCAGTGATGGCTGGAGATGGACAAATGGATCCTTTTGAACTGGAATCGGTTTGCAGACCGGTTATTGATGAAAAGATTGATTATGTTAAGGGTAACCGGCTTATGCATGCCAGCGCCAGCGAAGTGATTCCACGAACCCGGTTTATGGGCAATTCAATTCTTTCAATTCTTACAAAAGTTGCATCGGGATACTGGCATGTTTCCGATACACAAACCGGATATACCGCCATTTCAAAAAAAGCACTCAACAGCATATCGCTTTACAAAATCTATCAAACCTATGGTATGCCAAATGATTTGCTTGTGAAACTCAACATTTCTTTTTGTACACTCAGAGAAGTAACGATAAAACCGGTCTATAATGTCGGTGAAAAATCGAAAATGAAGGTTTTAAAAGTCATCCTTCCCATCAGCATCTTACTTTTGAAATCGTTTTTTAAGCGGTTATGGATTAAATATTTATTCAAGGATTTTCACCCCTTGTTTTTGTTATATCATATGGGTTTTCTGCTGATCCTGGCTTCCGTTCCGTTTCTGATAAGCCTGCTGGTTAATGTGTTTACCCCCGGAGAGGTTACCCCCCAACAGAACATCATCTTCTTTATATTTCTAACAATCACAGGGTTTCAGTCATTGTTTTTTGCTATGTGGATGGACATTCAGGATAATGAAAGATTAAATAAATAGCATTTCCGAAATTGTACTTTAGCGGTTTTTTTCTTTAAACAATACGGAGGTTATCAGTGCTGTTAAAAAAATAAATACTTCTCCACTCATAAACCATAACCTTGCATAAATACTAATCACTGTGGCAACAGTTAAGGGGATCCCACTCAGCACCATATAGCCTGTAAGTATGGCTTCTCTAACACCCAATCCTCCGGGAAAAAGAATTGCAAGCAATCCAATGGTAACACTTAACGGAAATGCAAATGCGATACTGAAATCTGAAGCAGGATGAAAAGCTTCTACAAAAAAATAAAATCCAATCAGCCAGGCTATCCAGTACATGAACACGTAGGCGATGATACCATAATTTTCTCTGAACTGAAGGTATGGAATATCGAGTGGTTTTTTTGTGATCCTGAGAAATAACGTTAAAAACAGGTTGTGAACTTTTTCGGTAAATAGAAATAAGGTGAGTCCGAGGCAAAGCATTAAAACCGCAGCAGTATAGTAGTTCAACCCATAAATTACGAGCATCGGAATACTGCTGATCAACAATCCTTCCCATACATAGATCAGTTGTTCTTTTAACGAAAGAAATGAAGTAGTTTTAAGATTTGAAGTGTATTTCGAAACATACCCGGCCCTTCCTAGAATTACCCAGATTTTGCCCGGAATATATTTTGCAAATATGGCTAACCCATGAGATACTACTGCCATTCTTACCGATATTATGATGGAATGTTTATGTAATATTTTCCACCAGCTAACGGCACTTAATAAATACCCCGTCCACAATAGTATTGTTGAAATAACCAAAGGGAACCACAAAATGGCTACCTCCTTAAACGCAAAGTAATCCAGCCTGTAAAGGTAAACGCCCAGAAAAATCAGCGAGATGTAAAGGAGATAATTGAAGAGTTTGCGTTTCATTGCATCATGGATATTCGGCAAAAATAAAATACTTTGAGGAATACATCCGGATCATAGATCTCAATCATGGAATTGTTAACACAAATGGCTGCGAAAAAAAATACGCAACCCGATTTGTATCAGATTGCGTATCTTATATTGCAAGTTTTGTTACCGGTTGATCACAACTTTACGTGTATGCTCAATCTGATTGCCATTGATCATCAAATAGTAAATGCCGTTTGCAATATCACCGGTGTGGATCAGTGTTTCGAATTCAGTATCAAGATGAACTGATTGCTGCTCGTAAACAACCTTGTTAAGTGCGTTTACCAAAGCAATATGAACGATCTCACCATGAACGGGATCGATATGAAGTTTAAATGATCCGTTATTCGGATTCGGATAAACCGAGATTCCGTTTTTGCTGAATGCAGCATCATTAATACCGATAAATTCCGTTACTGTGATGGTATCCACAGCGGTGCCTGTACAAAGGTT
>JAGQVF010000085.1:4003-11177 GCA_020438135.1 Bacteroidales bacterium
AGGATCGAACATTCCATTGCTAACTCCTGTGCCACTGTACTCGCCTCCGGCCGGTGTACCTCCCATGAGTTGAAAAGCTGGTTCGGGCAATCCTACATAGGCTGGCAATACCAATTGTACATCCGGCAAATACCGGGTAATTAACAGCGGATTCGAAGGAACACCGACTCCGCAGTAATTTATTCCTGCTACCGTAAGTTCTGCAGTTCCGAGAAAACCGGAATTCCAGATAACAGTTGCACTGGTTCCGGATCCTGAAACACTGCCTGCTTCCGTTGGATTGAGGTTCCAGCTATATGACGATACTCCTGCAACAGCAGTCGTGTTGTAGGTGCTGTTTCCCCAACTCGCACACAAATACGAAATTCCTGTTGGCGTGTTTGCTGTTTGCGGTACCTCTCCTACATGAATATATTCTGACATGAATGTCTGCGATGTTTCAATTCCATCACTCACTTCAAGGATCACATCAAATATTCCATTTGTGGGATACCAAATCAGGGGATTTTGTTCAGTGGAAGTTGCCGGATAACCGCCTTCAAAAATCCAGTTCCATTCTGTTACAGGTCCGATTGAAAGATCGGTAAATTGTACCTCGTCTTCCTCACAAATAACGGTGGTATCGGCTATAAAAGCAGCTTCTATCTCTTCCGGGGGGAAGGTTATAAAGTCAATCCAAACAGCATCTTCATTGGATGACACACTAAAATCTTTATAATATTCCCATGTAAATGTGTGCATACCAACAGGAATAATATATTCCGCTTTATCCCAGGGTAGGTTTCCCGACCACTCATCCTGCAAATTACCATCAATGAAAAATTTAAGTTTGTCGTAGTTTCCTTCGCTCGACACCCGGTGCCAAAAAGTTAAAGTATCTTGTGCGTATACCTCATATGAGAGAATTAACTGTGAAATTTGTGAGTTAGATATCACACCTGACCGCGCACTGAAACTTCCTTCATAGGGACTTGTGTTCGAAATTGTCCAATCGGCGTCTCCTCCAAACTGCCAGTTGAACTGGGAAAAATCACCAGTTTCAAAATCCTCGATTGATTCTGCTTTGGAGCCTGGCAATAAATTCTGGCCCTGCAGGTTGTTCAATGAAAATACTCCGGCAATCAATACCAGAAAAGTAAATGTTCGTAAAAATGTATTCATATTTTTAAATATTTGTTTCGCAGATTTAATTATTCCCCCAAAACAGGATAACTAAAACATGTTTATTTTACCGTATGGCAGACCTTTATAAAGAACAATATGTTGCTTATCCTGAAAGAATAAAAAATGCGTAATCTTAACATCGGCGTTAAAATTACGCAAATTTCATAAACCTCTTTGAATTATAGACCTTAGCGGATCACTATTTTTTCGAAAGAAGCAAAACTATTTCCTTCAATTTTTATGTAGTAAAGCCCTGCAGGTTGATCATTGAGATCAATTTTTTGCTCGAAATTGTCCGATAGATTTGCCTCATTTACTTTCCATACAAGGTTTCCGAGAGAATTAAACACGTAAATTGCAGCAACTTCATTTTTAACTGACTTAATGCGAAGGTTAAAAACACCGGAATTCGGATTGGGCTCAACGGATACTCCGCTTACGACGTATTGATCCAGGGCACCAACATTGGGTGTTACGGTAATGGAATCCTCGGCCGAGTTTGTACAAAGATTACCATCCGTGTAGGTGTAGGTGATCACATGGGTTCCCAAACCTGCAATTGCAGGATCGAACATTCCATTGCTAACACCCGGACCGCTGTAATCACCTCCGGTTGGCATGCCGCCTGTCAATTGGAAAGCCGGCTCTGGCAATCCAACATAAGCAGGCAAAACAAGGCTTACATCAGGTAAATATCGTTGTATTGACAGAGGATTTGAGAAATCACCGGTACCACAATAATTGGTTCCTGCAACGCTCAACTCAGCCGTTCCGAGAAAACCGGATGCCCAGATAACGGTAGCACTTGTTCCGGTTCCTGATACGGATCCGGCTTCAGTCGGTTCAATATTCCACTGGTAAGTTGAAACACCCGCAAGCGCAGTTGTATTATAGGTTGTGTTACCCCACGATGCACATAGAAATGATATTCCCATCGGCGTATTTGCTGTTGCAGGCACACTTCCCACATGTATATACTCTTCAAGTAGCATGGATGAAGTAACTTCACCGTCAGAAACTTCCAGGAAAACATTGTAAACACCTGCTTGCTGGTATTGCACTTTTGGGTTTTGTTCGGTTGACATGGCGGGGGTTCCTCCGGGGAAAACCCAATCCCAGAACAATGCGTTGCCTGAGGATGCATCGAAAAACTGTACGGTATCCATTGCACAAATGATGGTGTCTGCCGCGAAAAATGCAGCTTCCGGTGCAAGTGAAACATCCAGAAATTCCAGATATTCAGCCATCAGTTCATCCCTGGTTGAAGGAGAGGTTCCGTTTTGTAACCCCCCGAATTCAAAGGAAGCACCTATGGTTTTATAGGTTCCTGCGTCGTATGCCACAGCCGTGCCATAGGCAGGTGCCTGGTTATCGAAAATTTTAAATGCCGGAGCAATGGGTGAGATATGATCTATCCAACTGTTGTCTCCTGAATAAGAGAATGACATACCTTCGGTGAAGGTCCCGTTCAATCCGTTGAGGATGCTCAGGTCGGATGTTCCGTCTTCCGTTCCCAAAATATTAAACATGGCGTGCAAAGCAGTAGTAGGATCATAATACCATGTATCGCCACCTTCCATGTAAAGACTGCCTCCGCTGTTAAGATAATTAACAAATATGGTTGCTTCCGCCGAACTAAGAACCGTGTTGCTGCTAAATATACCAAGACAAAGGAATACTCCTTCATACTGACTTAAGTCGGTAGGAATGTTAGTTGTTAGATCGTATTCGGCATCCAGGTTTGTAAAACTGGCAGCCATGGCAGGAGCGGAGTTGCTGTTTAAGTCCAGATCAATGATGAGTATCGGGGCCTGCCCCATCAAAGGAATAAAATAAAGGGCTAATAATACTGTTAAAATTCCTTTGGAAATGTGTGCTTTCATGTGGGTTAACTTTATTTTTTAAACATTTGTAAATAAGAATTTTGCATACATATTTCAGGTGGCAAAATTACGCAATTTCGCTAATGTACTGCTTACAATCGGTATATTTCCTGATGATAATTTTTTCAATCTGAAAGATTTTTCAGCTTTTAATTTTATCTGAATACAGTAAACCGCTGTATGACGATCAGTGAAAATGCCTTGCCGATCTGATCAATACTTCAAATAAGAATCATCTTCGTAAAAGCCTGTTATTTAAATGTAAAAGAAATTGATCCTCAACTAAAAAAGCCTTCCGTATATGCCGGAAGGCTTTTTCACAATAAGTTATTTTATCTATTTTCTTACAACCACTTTTTTCAGCAGGTTGATATCATCGTTATAGATATTGATGAAATATATTCCCTGTGAAAGGTCACCGAGATTGATCGATTTTTCGAGATTTCCGGAAACAGCCAGATCATTTTCCCTGTACACAACCATACCAGTGTTATTCATCACCTTCAGGTTGAGGTTGGCTGTGCCCGCATAATGAACGCTAACAACAAAGCTTCCTTTATTGGGATTCGGGAACACATCGAATTGATATTGTTCCTTCTCAGCAATTCCTGAAACATCATCAACATAGATGTCTTCCTCTGCAAAGTTTTCGCAACCAAAACCATCTGCGTAAGTGTAAGTGATGGTATGAATACCCATACCGGCCTGTTCAGGATAGAACATGTTATCAACAACGCCATTTCCGGTATAAGTGCCTCCGGCAGGCGATCCGTTGGTTAGTTCAAAAGGTGGAGTGTTCAGATAAACTTCCTGGAATGGGGTCATGGTTACCTCAGGAGTAGCATGAATCATAACTTCAAGTTCTTCAGAATATTCGCCGTCGCCACAGTCGTTAACCCCCACAACTGAAATGGTTGCTGTTCCGCTGAAATCCATGTTCCAGTCAACAATTCCTACATCTCCACCACCTGAGATTGTACCCGCACTTGTCGGTTCTATCATCCAGTTGTAAGAGAGTGCACCGACAGCACCTGAAGTGTTATAGGTACTGTTCGGACTGTCCTGGCACATTTCGGTTTCACCTGTTGGTGTAGCACAAACTTCCGGTAACAGATCAACTTCCACTTCTGTTTGACCGTTTACGGTGTTTGAACCATCTGAAACTTCCACCATGTAGGTAGTGGTTTCGTCAGGATAAACAACCGGATCGGGATCAGTTGAAGTAAATCCGGCCGGATCTGAAGTCCAGTTATAGGTATAACTTCCATTTCCTCCAAGCGCTGAGGCCATCAACTGTACCTGTTCGCCTTCGCAAACCGAGCCCGGTGTGGCAGTAACGGTTACCTGCAATATCCCTTCACCAACGAGTAAAGTAACCGGAATGGTCATCATGGCCATATCGGGATCATTACTTGAAATATTCAGGTCGGCAGTATAAGTTCCTTCGGTAAGTTCGGAAGCATCAAAGTGGAGGTTGATTCCTTCTGAATCACCGGGTTCGATCAATCCTGCCGTAGGATCAACGATAAGCCATCCGAGAACACTAACTGTATAGTCTTCAACTTCTCCGTATGAGGTTGTGCCGCATGGGTCACCACAATCCGAACCCGACCATTTGATACGGATACGCATACGGGTATCTCCGGGAACGGCATTGGATGGCACAGTGAAACTGAAAGTTCCTTCACCTCCATTATCGCCCTCACACACAACATTTTCACCGGCATCGTCAAAATCTTCATCCTGGTTCCAGTCAATCCAGATTCCGAGGTCGTCTGAGCTATAAACGTTTCCATTCACAATGGTAATATCATAGGTTTCATCGGCATTCAAAACGGTAGATTGATCGGTGTAGTCAGCATAACCATCACAACTGGAAGAGTTGTTGATATCGCCGAGGATCACCTGGCTGATGTATTCGTCGCAACCACCACTGGCATCGCAATAGCTTTTCGGATCTTTTTTGGAGGTAATGTCTGTATCGATAGTATATTCAAGATCAAGTTCGCCTGTATTTTCCAATGTCAGAATTTCAGTTGTGGTTTCGCCGGGAGCCAGTACCACATTCACAGCATTCTGGTCGGCTGCTATATGTGGATTACCCCATTGGATAAAACCCGATGCAGCAACTGATTCTCCTTCATCATGCATAGCGGTAACGCTGTATTGGAAAATACCATAATCAGGAAGGTCGTCGCTGTAGGTAAGATCGGTTGTGGTTCCCAGCAGGGCGCCATCCCTGTAAACATTAAAGTATAGAAAATCTTTCGAATTATTAAATAGCCATTCAAGCGAAATTGCTCCGGTACCATCGTCAAGGGTAATGTCCAGATCGGTTGGTTTGGGAAGGTTATTGGTAACGTAAGGAGATACCCAGGCCATATAGGTTCCGTTGCGGTTATCGGTCCAAACCGGGTACACTTTGCTTCCACGAGCAGAAATACCCAAATAATCACCCATGTAGCTCGAAGCAAGTCCGGGGATAGGAGATGGAGTAAAGGCCACATCGCTCACTTTAAAATCTTCCCAGGTTTCACCACCGTCGAATGAGTTGGCACAGAAAACTTCAACCTGACTTCCGGACACATCCCTGTCATCATAAAAAACAGCACTTAAGATACCATTTTCAGGGTCGCAGGTGATCCAGGGCAAATAATGTTTCTTGCCAAGTCCGGAAGCATCCTGGTTAACTTTAATCGGATCAGACCAGGTGGCACCTTCGTCTTCCGATTTGATCATATACACATCGGCATCCGATCCTGAATTAATTCCCGGTACGCCTATGTTGGTCCAGGTTACGTAAATATTTCCGTTGTATTGTCCGCCACTGATATCAACCGCCATCACAGGAAATGAGTTTACACGCATGCTTTTGTTAACTCCGCTGTTACGGATACCACGGATATTATCGATAATCCGCACGGCCGGTGAGAAAGTAGCACCACCATCGGTCGATTTGGCAAAACCAATTGCTTTTTCATCCTGTGGCCAACCATCATAAATGGTCCAGATGGCATATACTTCACCATTGGGTCCGGTTTGAATATTAACACCCTGGTTATGGCTTCCTGCATTTACTGCCGAGCTGATGTTCAGGTGCGAAGACCAGCTTACGCCACCATCCGTTGAGCGTACAAACTCAATTTCAGAGTCGTTTGAATTCCCAAAACCTGTCCATGCAACATAAAGGTTACCTTCATGAGGGCTGATCGGACCATTGTCGATCCACATATGGTTTTTATCAAGAATGTTCCATCCGCCAGGAGGTGTACCACATACCGCGCTGGTCCATGTATTTCCTCCATCGGTCGAACGGGCAACACCTTGTCCTCCATTACCATGAATAAAGTTAATGTACATTCTTGATCCATCCAGGCTAATGGCTGTTGCGGGGTCACCCGAATTTCCTCCACCGGCACCCTGAACAGAACCGCCCCAGGTAAGACCGGCATCATCCGACATGAAATAGTTGGCACCGTAAAGCGTTCCAACAGAACCACCTGACCATGATGTGGAATTGTTTGAGTTCAATACATAATCGGGGTCGGACGGATCAACGAAGATCGAATTTTCCGACTCTGTTACGTTGGTTGCATCGGTCACCGGCACATCCGGAGAGTCCTCTTTGGCTCCCATAACACCCTTGGCTTCAATTAAGCTGCCGGTATAAACAGCCGGTGCAACCGGAATAGGTTGCGCAACAGGTACTACACCCTGTTCTGCCAGTTTACCCCAGTAACCCATATTGTCGATGCGGGTGTCTACCATTTGCGATTGATTGTCTTTTAATTTGGACGGGAAATTTTGTTTTTGTGCTAAAACAGATCCCGTAAAAACTACCGCCAGGAAGGCAGCAGCCAGCATAAGATAAGTTTGTTTCATTGTAAGTTAGAGATTTATTAAAAAATGATCATTTTGTTTACAAACCCGAAAAATGTAAGCATAAAACGACCTTTCAGGGTTTTTGTTTACCTATTGACACGAAATGTTTTAAAATCGTTGTACATAAAATTTTCATCTGCAAAATTAAGTATTGCTTGCTTAGATTCCCCTTTAAAGTGTTTTTGGCTACTTTTGAAAAGAAAAACTAATAATAAATGCCTTACACAACCCTGTTCGCCGACATT
>JAGQVF010000006.1 GCA_020438135.1 Bacteroidales bacterium
AAAAGGTCTTTCCTTTTTTGTGTTTTTTCTTAATTCGCTGAAGGGGATTCCGGTGGTATGAAATACCTCCAGTGCGCGCAAAATCCTGTTGGGATTGTCCAGGTCAACCAATTTATAATATTCCGGATCCACAACCTTGAGTTCTTGTCTGAGTGCCGAGATTCCTTCCTTTTGACGTTTTGTTTGTAACGAGCTTCGCAGTTCTTCGGGGGGATCAGGAAAATCATCAATTCCTTTACAAACTGCATCAATATATAGTCCCGAACCACCCACCATCAGGGCCACTGGATTTTTTTGAAACCATTTTTCCAGAAAGGCCAGCACATCCTGCTCAAACCGTGAAACATTGTAATAATCCTTTACCGAAAGGTGACCGACGAAATGATGGGGTACGGCCTGTCGTTCTTCTGCTGTTGGGGCAGCCACGCCAATTTTCAATTCTTTATAAAACTGCCGGGAATCGGCTGAAATGATCTCCGTAGTCAAATGTTTTGCAAGATCAATAGCAAGGCTGGTTTTGCCAACGGCGGTGGGGCCACAAATTACAACAAGCGTGTTTTTCAAAAGATTGGCTTTAAACAGATGTTATATATCCGTATCTTTTTCAGGAAATTCACTGCCAAAATCGATATTTTCACCGATGCGGTCGCCGAGCAGGTCATCAAAGTCGCCCAGCAATTCGTTTCTCAGGTCTTCTGCTTCTTCTTCAAGTTCTTCGGGTGTGATTTCCTGTTCAAGGTTACCCCGCATAAGCGAACAACGTGGATACGAATCTTCATCCTTCTGCCTGAAAACACTTAGCAATTCGATGTAAAAGGTTTTCACATCCAGAAAGTCGTATTCGTATAACAAACGCTGATGCGGTTCATTGATAAAATCTCTGATGCGACATTCACTCATTACATAAGTGTCTACAGCTTCCTCCGGAGGATCTTCTGCATCCGGTTCTTCCATGTTAATAAGGGTTATCTCGATTTGCTTATTCCATTTTTGATCACAAATATAAAATGAGGCAAGTTCATTCCCGTTGAGATTCACATTATCGGATATCACTTGATGAAAATCTTCGAAATTCTGTGCTCCCTTAATCTCAAAGTCCCTGATGAATTCCTCGTTATCTTCCGATAACATCCTGAACTTGTAAATATGCATACCTGATTGTTTAATTTTTTATAAAGTTATAAAAAAATGATCATTCACCGGATATTTGTCAATTTTCCTTTTTTGGCTGAATACCCAATTCTGCTGCTTTTTTGATCATCAGATTATAAGCCTCATCAAATTCATTTTTAATTTCCCCTTCAAGAATGGCCTCTCTGATAGCAGTTTTAATTTCTCCAATCACCCGGCCCTGTTTCAGATCGAAGGTTTCCATTATTATCTGTCCTGTGATAGGCGGTTGCCAGTTTCTGATGCGGTCTTTTTCTTCAATATCAATAAGCTTTTGCCTGACGATTTGAAAGTTTTTAAGAAACCGCCTGACTTTTTCCCGGTTTTTAGAAGTGATATCGGCCTCACAAAGCATCATCAGATCATCAATATCTTCACCGGCTTCAAACAATAAACGCCTGACTGCCGAATCCGTAACATGATCCTCGGCAATAGCGATAGGCCTGAGGTGAAGTTGCACCAGTTTCTGAACGTACTTCATTTTCTCATTCAACGGCAGTTTTAAATGTTTAAAAATGGAAGGAACCATTTTCGCTCCGATAAATTCATGCCCATGAAAAGTCCATCCGTTTTCCTTTTCAAATTTTTTAGTTGCCGGTTTTGCAATATCATGAAGTATAGCTGCCCATCTCAGCCATAAATTACCGGTATTTTCCGAAAGGTTATCCAGTACTTTAAGGGTGTGATAAAAATTGTCCTTGTGCCCTTTTCCATCAATGTAATCAACTCCCTTCAGCAACTGAAACTGGGGGAATACCAATTGCAGAATACCTGTTGATTCAAGCATTTTAAAACCCCTTGATGGTTTTGCAGTAAGTATGATCTTATTCAGTTCATCTGTGATTCGCTCCTTACTCACGATCTTAATTCTTTCTGCATTTCTTTCCAGCGCTGACCATGTATTGGGTTCGATTTCAAAATCAAGGCGGGTGGCAAAACGAATAGCACGCATCATACGCAGGGGATCATCGGAGAAGGTTATATCAGGATCGAGTGGCGTTTGAATAACCCGCTCATCGATGTGTTTCAGTCCGCCGAAAGGATCGATAAGTTCACCAAAATTTTCCCTGTTAAGGGCAATCGCCAGTGCATTGATGGTAAAGTCCCTGCGATTCTGATCATCTTCAAGGGAACCATTTTCAACGATTGGTTTGCGCGAATCGTGCCGGTATGATTCTTTTCGGGCTCCCACAAATTCAATTTGCCAGTCGGATTCGCCATGGTAATTGATCATGGCTGTTCCAAAATTCTTAAAAACACTAACCTTCACATTTTTGCCAAGTTCAGCAGCAAAACGCTCAGCCAGTATAATCCCGCTGCCAACTGCAACAATGTCGATATCGGTGGATGGCCTTCCCATAAAACAATCACGCACGTAACCGCCTACAACATATGCCGGGAACTGCAGATCGTCAGCAATCTTACCAATATTCCTGAATACCGGGTAATCAACAAATTTTCGCAAATTATTAAAATTTTGGCAAAATTATAAATAATACATAAATCCCAAAAGCTTCTGTCTAGGCCGGATTTATTCATTTGCACAGTTAGAACTATTTCGGGAAAATTTGCTTTAGGAATTATTATTTATTTATATTTGCGTGGGAAATTAATTGTTTACATCAATTTTAAACGTATGGAAGAGTTTGAAAAAAAAGAACAGGAGAATGACCAGGAAAGGGATTCCAATCAGCATGACAGCCAAAGACATGAGATTTTTTCAGAAACTGTAAGAGCAGGCAAAAGAACCTACTTTTTCGATGTAAAATCAACCCGTGCCGGTGAATATTACCTGACTATTACCGAAAGCAAGAGAAGATTTAACAACGACCAGGGAAAATTCTTTTACGAAAAACACAAGTTGTTTCTCTACAAAGAAGATTTTGAAAAATTCAGTGAAGGACTTAACTCTGCTATTGAGTTTATTCAGAGTGGACAACCTCATGATCCCAAATCCGAATCTGCAGCAGCAGAAAAAGATCCGCATACTGATGTTGAATTTGATGATTTGGGTTCAGAAACCAGCGACATCTCCGTCGAAAGGGATGACGATACCAAAAACACCGATTAATTTCAAATCTCCAGAATCCATTACATACGGATAACATTGCCGGATGGGTTATAACTATTGAGGACCCGATATTAACATGGGCTCCTTAATTGTTAATATTTTAATTTTCCGGGCTAGGCGGTATATTGTATTTTTGTCATGAATCGAAGGTAATAATCCGGAATTTTATGGGTAAAGTTATAGCAATTGCAAATCAGAAAGGCGGCGTAGGTAAAACCACCACAGCCATTAACCTGGCCGGTAGTTTTGCTGTGCTCGAATATAAAACCCTTATTATTGACGCCGATCCGCAGGCTAATGCCACTTCTGGTGTAGGTATTGATCCGAAAAACATTACAACAAGCATATACGAATGTATTGTGGATGAGGTTGAACCTGCCAATATTATTCTCAACACCGATACGCCGAACCTCGATTTAATTCCGGCCCATATCGATTTGGTGGGTGCCGAAATTGAAATGATCAATCTGCCCAACCGGGAAAAAATGATGAAAAAAGTGATCAGCAAAATCAGGGATAACTATGATTTTGTGATCATTGATTGCTCCCCTTCGCTTGGGCTAATCACCGTTAATGCACTAACGGCAGCCAATTCGGTGATGATTCCCGTACAATGCGAATATTTTGCACTCGAAGGATTGGGTAAACTTCTGAACACCATCAAAATTGTTCAGTCAAGGCTTAATGCCGACCTCGATATTGAAGGCATATTACTTACCATGTTCGATCAGCGGCTTAGGCTCGCTAAACAGGTGGTTGAAGAAGTTAAAACTCACTTCCAGCAAATGGTTTTCGAAACCATTATACACCGGAATACCAAACTCGGAGAAGCACCCAGCTTTGGTGAAACCATTATTATGCACGACGCCGACAGCACCGGAGCAATCAATTACCTGAACCTGGCCAGGGAAATTTTACAGAAAAACGGATTTACACAATTGCCGGACCAAGAAAAACAAATCCAAACTATTAATGAAAACTAAAAAATCAGCATTGGGTCGCGGATTAAGTGCCATACTGGAGAGTCCTGAAACGGATATCACATCCAAAGATATTTCAGGAAATTATGTTGTTGGAGCCATTGCTAATATTGCTCTTGAAAAAATTGAAGCCAATCCATTTCAACCACGCGAACACTTCGAGGAGACGTCTCTTAGAGAATTGGCAGCATCTATCGACGAGCAGGGTGTCATACAGCCGGTTACTGTCAGAAAGCTGGGGTTTGACAAATACCAGCTCATAGCAGGCGAGCGCAGGTTTAAAGCAGCCAAACTTAGTGGTTTAAAAGAAATTCCGTGTTTTATCAGGGTGGCCAATGACGAACAAATGCTTGAAATGGCCCTGATCGAAAATATACATCGCCGCGATTTGAATGCAGTTGAAATCGCAATCAGCTATCAACGGCTACTCGAAGAGTGTAAAATAACACAGGAGAAACTCAGCGAAAGGATAGGTAAAGACCGCTCAACCATCACCAACTACATCCGCTTATTAAAACTTCCGCCTGAAATCCAGATCGCCCTGCGCGAAGAAAAAATCTCAATGGGACATGCCAGGTGCCTTATCAACGTTGAAGAACAAGACTTTCAACTCGCCATTCTTGAGGAGATCATCAATCGCAATTTATCAGTCAGAGAAACAGAAAATATCGTTAAAGAGAAAAAAATCTCCAAACAAAAAAAGTCGGATAAAAGGTCCGATAATCTTCCTGAAAAACATTCCGAAATTGTTACAGGCCTCAAAAAATACCTCGACACCAGGGTAGCTATTCGCAGAAATACTAAAGGAAAAGGTAGCATCGTTATCTCCTTCAATTCTGAAGAGGATTTCGACAGAATTGTATCTTTGCTTGGTGATTAATAAAATCGGGATGACCCGCACATTAACAGGTAAATTTTTTATATTAATATTCACCACCCTTCTGGTGGTTTTTAGTTCAATTGTTTCAAGTTTCGGACAATCCGAACCCATTATTGATAGCCTTCCTGAAACTACCGTAGTGCAAAGCGATACATCCTTAGCCAGGCAACATTCAGCCAGAAAAGCTACTTTATACAGCATGGCATTGCCTGGACTCGGACAGGTTTACAATAAAAAATACTGGAAAGTTCCGCTGATCTATGCAGGCTTCGGTGTTTTTTATTATTTCATTCGATTTAACAACAAGGAATATCAGAAATACAGGGTAGCTTATATCCATTCGTTGAACAATGAAGATGGTTCAGAACCGCCCATTAATGAATATGAAGCCAAATACGAAACTGATTTCCTGCTTTCTGCCAGAAATTACTACAGGAGAAACCGGGACCTGAATTACATCCTTTCAGGACTTTGGTATATCATCAACATTTTGGATGCTACGGTGGATGCACATCTCTATACCTGGGAGGTAGACGATGATTTATCATTAAAGCTCGAGCCTGATTTTATACCTGTACAATCATATGGATTTAAACCCGCCGGCGGATTTAAACTAACCCTTCAATTTTAATATCACATAAAATGAATATTATCATTTCCGGTTACGGCAAAATGGGAAAAGAAATTGAGAAAGAGGCACTCAAAAAAGATCATACAATCATTGCCGTTTTTGATCAACCTGATGATTGGAGAAACCTGGAAAAGTTTACCCCCCTGCAACCGGTAGTGATCGATTTCAGCGAACCGGACCAGGTTGTGGCCAATATCAGAAAATGTTTTGAATTCAATATCCCGGTTGTTGTAGGAACCACCGGATGGGACGATCAAAAGAATTCCATACGTGATTTATGCATTGCATCAGGTCAATCCTTATTTACAGCATCCAATTTCAGTATAGGCATGAATCTGTTTTTTATGCTTAACCGCTATTTTGCGGGGCTAATGAATGCCTACGAAGATTATGATGTGTTGCTGGAAGAGATCCATCATATCCATAAAAAAGACAAACCCAGCGGCACAGCCATTACACTCGCCAATATTCTTACCGAAGCAATCGAAAAAAAGTCGGACTGGTCATTAGTTGATAAAATTAGTTCCGAAACGATAAAGATAAATGTGGTGCGTGAAGGAGATGTCACGGGTACACATTCCATAACTTATGATTCTCCTATCGATTCAATCAAACTAACCCATAAAGCCAAAAATCGTCGTGGATTTGCTTTGGGAGCCATATTGGCTGCCGAATGGATTCAGTACAAAAAAGGTTTTTACGGGATGGAAGATATGTTGACAAAATAACAGATCAGGGATCAAGCAGCTTATGCACAGCATAGTTTCTCCATTTTTCGATCAGTTCCTGCATATCCGCTGCCAGGTCCGATTCAAAAAAAAGATGCTCACCCGTAGTTGGGTGGTCGAATCCCAGCGATTTTGCATGTAGTGCCTGCCTGGAACATATCTTAAAACAATTATTAACAAATTGCTGGTACCGGCTGAAGGTGGTGCCTCGAAGAATATGGCTTCCCCCGTAGGTTTCGTCGTTGAATAAGGGATGACCCAAATGTTTCAAATGAACCCTGATCTGATGTGTCCGGCCTGTTTCCAGTTCACATTCCACAAGTGAAACATAGCCGAAGCGTTCAATCACTTTGTAATGTGTTACAGCATGTTTGCCCTTTGAACCATCTTCATAAACGGTAAATAACTTACGCATGGTTTTATGTCGTCCGACATGACCTTCAATGGTTCCGCTTTCCGCTTTCAGATCACCCCACACCATAGCCACATATTTCCTGTCGATGGTATGATGGTAAAACTGCGATTGCAGCCTCACCTGTGCTATCTCATTTTTTGCCACCATCATCAGCCCACTGGTATCTTTATCTATTCGGTGCACCAAAAAAGGGCCGGAGGCAAGTTTGCCGGGATTTTTACCGGCATTTTTCTCAAAATGAAATAACAATGCATTCACCAGGGTGCCGGAGTAATTACCATAAGCAGGATGCACCACCATACCAGTGGGTTTGTTAACCACGATCAGGTCATCGTCTTCATATACCACATCCAACGGAATATCCTGTGGAAAAAGTTTGATTTCACGCACCGGATCTTCCATCATAATGGTAATCAAATCGTCGGGTTTAACTTTATAGGAGGGCTTCACCGAAACCCCATTTACAAGAATGTTTCCATGAGCCGCAGCACCCTGAATTTTATTCCTGGAGGCATTTTCGATGCGATCCATCAGGTATTTATCGATACGCAGCAAACCCTGACCTTTGTCGACCACAAACCGGTAGTGTTCGTACAGCTCTTTTTCTTCACTTTCTTCGATAAAATCCTGTTTCTTTTTGTTCATCCAAACCGTTCTTATTTTACGATAATCAGTTTGGCAGAATACCGCCGGTCGAAAGCTTCATCAAACAGGGTTACGATGTATAATCCATATTGAAAACCTGCAGTAGAAATCCTGTTGGTATACGGACCTGAATAAAGCACCCTGCCGGTGAGGTCGGAAACCTTTAGGGTCAGGAGTTCCATCAATTTCGGATCATTATAACCACCCGGAAGATCAATGTAAACCTCATGCTGCTGCAATGGGGGATTGGGCCGGATAACAAGGTTTTTATTCTGATTTTTGTTTTCTGCCTGATTGTCGTATTCAACCTGTGGGGTACCAATCAATGGCCTGATCATAATGGATCCTTCAAAACTGGAATTTACCCATTTTCCTTCAACATTAAAGAAATTCTTTGAACGGGAATTGGTATTGCGGTCAAATCCAATGTTGAGGTTATTATTCGTATTTTGTTCCCATCCAACGAAAAAGTTTTGTCTTCCCAAAATCACATACCTGTAAAATGGCAGGTCGTAAAAATGGTTTAAACCTTCAGTGAATTGCGGTCTTATATTGTCATCAAACAACAGGGTATCCCCGGGGATGCCGCCGTTATCATTCCATACCACAACACTAAACAGACGGTTGTTGTTATTAGCAAACGTTTTGTTAAAATACAGCCGGATACCCCACAATGTATCCTTCACTTCCGATCTGAATTTAACCGCAAGTTTGGCCTGGGCAGGAGCCAGACCATAACCGGCTTCGGCTGTACCGTCATCATATGCGAGATAATCGCTGAATTCCTGGTATGAAATAATCGTATCCGCAGCATCAGGCATTTCCGGATCGCGGGCGAAATGATGAACAGTATACACCTGATTTTTCTGAACGGAAGTAAAAGCACCTTTAATGGGGGCAGTTGTAAATGGCATGAAGGTTTCAACATCCTGTTGAAAGTACGGAACCATGCTTTCGTTGATCGGATCAATATCAAAAACCTCGCTCACAGTGCCATCCGGTTTTTCAACATAATAATCGTAAGTCAGGCTGTGGTCTACAGAATCAAGATTGTTGATATAAACCGGAAATTCGTCCTTTTTCAGGTCATAAACATTTCCCAAATATTGTCGGGCAGTTATCGCAGTGTATTCGTTTACCAGAGAGGGCATATCTTCAGGAAAAGATATTTCACGTACGTATTCATCCCCGATGTACCTGTTGGCATCCAGCCTCACCCGGTCGAGGTGCCAGTGATCGGTATTGCTCTGCCAGCTATTGATGCTTGAAATAGTTGAATAGGTAACAAATCGAAACTGAAAATCATCACGAAACCATTTTTCGTCGGTTATAGGTATGCGTACATGTTTGAAATACGTATCATTTTCTTCCAGGAAATCCGTAAGGGTATCGCCTTTGGCAGTCCAAACGAGTTCCCAATCCGAATCAAGAACAAAAACCGAATCACAGGGGATAAGCAAACTGTCGGTAATAAAAAACGTATCCTGCAGCACATATTCCAGGTCATCGCATCCCAGAGGTGGCAACAGGATCACATTGGGTGGGTAATATTCACCACCATAGGCACTCATATCATATTCATAACCATACACCCACACTGAATCAAAATGTGAAAATACCGTATCATAATCCTTTTTGAGAACGATGGTTGTATCCAAACCGAAAATCGAATCGATGATGGTATCATATGGATAATAACCAAACTCGAGCACAAGCGAATCGGTATTCAGGGGCATATCACCACGCCCCTGTGGTTGGTAATAAAAGCTAAGATGCACCGAATCGGCAGGTGTCAGCGCCTTGACAGAATCTCCGTTATCATCATACAAAACATCCAGCCGGATCGGTTTCGAAGTAAGATGGTCCGCGACAAAGGTAAACGGGCTGGCATTCTCATAGACCCTGCCGTAGGCATCAACAACATCGAGGGTTGCCACACCATAATCAACCGGATAGTAAGGATAATCGGCATTGATATAGGCTTCATTGTCGATCCAGCGACTGGAATCGGGATAAACCGTTATTTCTGAAAAATTATCGAAAAAAGGCAATTTAACAGCAGCATATCTGAGAAAATACGATTTATAACTCACCTCTCCCGACCGTGATTCAACAACAGGATTTCCTGCTGTTGCTGTCAGGTATTCCTGCCCTGAAAGCAACACCGGAAAAATCCCCAGAATGATGTATAAAACAAAACGTTTCATATTCAGAATTCAAACGTATCCTCTCCTGTATTCAGGCTATCAACCTGCAACGAATCAGGGAGAAATGTTTTCATATAATCTTCAAAATTAAACAAACTATCGGACCTGTACCATAAATGAATTGAATCTCCGGGAAACCAGGCGTCTTCCGAATCCCATGATGGATCCTGCATGTATACACGCTGGTTTTTATCGACGATACTATCCATGTAAAATTCACTTCCCAAATTAAAAGAGGCGATGTTGAGTTCGTAGATCGCTTCCTCGCGGGTCTTCCCAATCAAAAACGGAACAGGAATACGATAATTGCGTTCGCCGGAGCCAATCTCCAGATCGATCACCGAACCTCGCGGAATGGTATCTCCCGGGAAAACGGTATCATTTTTCCAGTATTGCTCAAGCACCGCATTTTTATATAAACTGGGTTTATAGATCAATTTCCCGGTTTTGAGTCTGGCTGATTCAAGGATATTGATCGCCTGACGCAAGGTCAGGTCTTTCAAATCCGGAGCCAGCACCATTTCGGTTGAAGAAGCAACTACCGTAAAATAGATATTCCGACCCTGCTTCACGCGTAAACCCGGTTGAGGTGTTTGTAAAACCACAGCCCCCTTTTTATTTTCATCATCGTACAAGGAATCAATCACAAAAAAATCAAAATTTTCGCTGTATCCCAACGAGTCGATCTCATGCATGGTGTACCCTGAAAAATCGGGAACAGTAAGCTCCTCACCATGGTGAGTAAAAACCTTTAAATAACGGGTCAGCAGGAAAAACAACAATAGTATCACCACCGCAGCGATGGCCAGGTTTAAAATAAATGTCTTACTGATCAGAAATTGAATAATTCCTTTTTTACGTGCTTCCTGTTCTTGCATAGTGTTCGGCTACCTGTCGGAAAACTCAATAATTAACTGCAAAACAAGCGGAATATTGCTTGCAGCGACAAAGATAGGAGAAATGTTTTTTGATAAAACTTCAAGTTGGAGATGAATAACATAATCAAATAAAAAACACAGATTTAAATCGCAGGATGATTTTTAACAACGCCTTCTACAGCACAAAAAATCATCTATATTTGCTTTCCGAAAATTAGATCAATCCATGACAAAAAAAAACATAGCCATCCTCAGCGGCGGCGATTCGGGCGAATACGGTATCAGCGTGCAGAGCGCAGCCGTGGTTGAAAAATATCTCGATAAAGAAAAATACAACACTTTCCCCATCCTGATGAAAGGCCTCGAGTGGATACACACCTGTCCTCACGACAATACCTACGACATCGACAAAAACGACTTCTCACTTCCGATGATCGGTGAAAAGATCCATTTCGATGGCGTATTCATCGCCATCCACGGCACACCGGGCGAAGATGGCAAACTGCAGGGCTATTTCGACATGATGGGCATCCACTACTCCACCTGCGATCATGTGGTTTCGGCTCTCACCTTTAACAAACATTTGTGCAAACTGGCTGTACAGAGTTTGGGGATCAAACTCGCCAAATCGGTTTTCAGCACCAAAAATGACAACATCACTGCAGAAGATATTTTACAGAATCTTCGGCTCCCCCTTTTTGTCAAACCCAACAACGGCGGCTCCAGCGTGGGCATGTCGCGGGTAAACCGGGGTGAAGATCTTGAAGCTGCACTTAACAGGGCTTTCGAAGAAGATGACGAAATCCTGGTGGAAGAATTTATCAAAGGCCGCGAGATTACCTGCGGGGTGCTGAAATACAAAGATGAGATCATCACCCTGCCCGTATGCGAGATCATTTCTAAAAAAGAATTCTTCGACTTCGAAGCCAAATACGACCCTAAACTAGCTGATGAAATAGTTCCCGCTCAAATTCCTGAAACCATATTTAAAAAATGCCAGGAGACTTCGGCACAGCTCTACCAGCAATTGAACTGCAAAGGAATTGTCCGTTTTGATTATATCTACAACGACGACGGCATGTTTTTCCTCGAAGTGAATACTATTCCCGGGATGACCGAAGCCAGCATCGTCCCCAAGATGGCCAGGGCACATGGGCTTACCCTGGATCAGTTGTTCGGGATGGTGATGGAAGAGACGCTGGGGGAATAATTAGTTTGAGAAGCACCAATAATCAAAAAACAAAATACAAATACCTGTCCGACTACTGGCGGAAATTCCAAACTCAGAAATTCCAATCGCTCTGGGTTTGTAACCTGAACATAGCATGTGAGGTGATCAGAAAACCAAAATTTTGCTGGTTCTGACTTCGTTCGAGTTACTGAGCTTGAGAAGATACGAACCCGGTTTGAGGTGCCGGCTGCTGAATTTGTAACTCCCGGCTTTCAAAAATCCCTGATGAAGTGATTGAACAAGATTTCCCGTCAGGTCGTAAATTACAAGACTTATTTCAGTATTCTGAGTATTATCCAGCACCATATTCACCTTACCTTTTGCAGGATTTGGATAAATACCAATTTCTGATTCCGGTTTCCTGCCAGGATCAATACCTGTGGATTGCTGAAACTCATAGGCACCCATATCGATCCTGTTGTTTACGAAGCGAAGTTCCCCTGAAAGGTCATAAACAGGAAGCATCAGGCCGGAAGTATCCGGCGTTCCGGCATCGATGCATGGCGAATTTTCCGAAAGGTTGAAGTGGTGATCTCCTGAATTGAGAAAAAGCGGATCAACTTCCAGGTTCTCTTCATAGATTCCTGTAAAACCGCCGCCGGCTCCACCTGTGCCTCCGAAATTTTCCACTCCGCCTTCAATGTCACAATAGTAAAATTCAGGGGCAGAAAAAGTATCCCAGATGTACACCTGCGGACCGCCCGCATCGCCGGTATTTCCCCAGATAATACAGTTTTTAAAAACGGAAAAAGAGCTGGCATTGAAATAGATTCCGCCTCCGCCGCCGGTTGAATTATTTACGATCGTGTTGTTAGCAAAAAGTATGGTAGTTTCAAGAACGGCCACACCTCCGCCGAAAAAAAGGGCGCTATTTCCGGCAACGAGATTATTGACTACGACATTTGCACCGGATGAACGCAAGCAGACAAATCCACCTCCGATAGCACTGTAATTATGATAAAATTGATTGTTCACGATAACAGGATCGGAGTACTCAAAGGAGAGCCCGCCACCCACGCCGCTCGAACGGTTGTTCGTGAATACATTCCCTTCCACACTGGCATCCGAATACTCCAGGCACAATCCGCCGCCATACCCATATAGTTGAGGCAGGCCGCAAACATTGTTTTCGAAAAGGCAATGTAGGATCCTGACATCCGATTGTTTTGCGTAAACAGCACCACCGTTTTTAAAGGCCCGGTTATTTTTGAAGGTACAATAGCTGAACCGAAGACGGTTGAAATCCCGCACACACCCAGCCCCACCATACCAATAGGTAGAATCTTCACCAACGGCTTTACCGAATTCAAAAACACAATGTTCAAAAAGGGAAGAGTCATTGGCAGGGGCCAGGTGATCGAACCAGAGCCCGTTCCACGCTCCTTCATTGGTATTAAGGCTGGCAAATCCGGTGGTATCGGCAACCGTAAACAGGATCTCATTTTCAGCATCGCCAAAGGCCCTGATACAGCCTTCTATCCTGAAAATATAGTGTTCCGGGAAAATGATCTTTACACCAGGATCGATCACCAACATCTGTCCGTTTTCCACTTTGATGTCCCCTGTCACAAAAACCGTATCTACAGTCCAGTTGCCCGATACAGGTCCACTCACACTGATATTCGACGCCAAAGAGCCGGTAAGCATGGATAACAGCAGGAGAGCACTAATCAATGCAATTTTCATCAAACCTCTTTTTTGCAAAGGTAAAGGCAAGTTTCGGAAAAAAACTGAATTTTAGTTCTTCTCCAAAAAAAATCCGGAGTTAGCCGGATTCAAAATTCAAAAAGTATGTTTTTGAGGTTCTTTCTTTTTCAAAAACCCCGATATAATCTATCAAAAGGAATTTCAACTGACAGGTCATGAATGGTTTGGCAACCAATGCCATCTGGTTTCCGAAACCAACATCATCCACAAAAAAATTTCGTTCGACTTTTACTTTGTCATGATTGAGCGGCACATCATAAAACCAGGTGTTTTTTAGCAATTTAAAAACCTGCTGGTCGGTCATCTCGATCATAAACGGATCAAAATCTTCATCATCCTCCCGCCGGTCATAGCGCTGCTGAAA
>JAGQVF010000086.1 GCA_020438135.1 Bacteroidales bacterium
AATTACTGCATGTGTTTATATTTTTATGTAACTTTGTCGTTACAAGGCTCATATAATTTCCGATCGAATATAATTATCAAGATTATGAGGTATTTTACAATTGTAGCTTGTCTGATATTTCTGCAAACCTTTTCTTTGGGTCAGTCAAAACTCAAAATAGCGCCGCCAAATCCCGATTATCTCAATTTTTTGGAAGAACGGAAAAGTAATCCGGATATGCTTGTTGCGCCAAATCCAAATAAGCTCGGTTATTCTGAGTACTATAAAATGAAAAAAGGTCAATCTCCGGAAAGTTATCCGGTTGCCTTTGATTTGCGGACTGCAGGTGCTGGAGGTACCTCGTTTTTAACCCCTGTTAAGCATCAGTTAAGTTGCGGTGCCTGCTGGGCCTTTGCAACCTACGGATCCATAGAGGGAACGTGGAAAATGGCCGGATATGGTGATTATGACCTTTCTGAGAACAACCTGAAAAATTGCAGTGGTTTTGACCTGAATCCCTGTCAATGGGGCCATCATTTTATGTCGACAGCTTATTTGGTGAGGGGTAGCGGACCCATTGCCGAGGCTGATGATCCTTATCAACCCGATAACGATACATGCCAGCCCGGAATGAATCCAGAATTTTATGTTCCCGAATCACGCTATCTTCCTGAGGATCACGATGCATTCAAAGAAACGATCATGAATATAGGTCCGGTATACAATACTTTTCGTTCTATTCCGGCCAACTACACCTGGATTTACGATCAAATGGTGCACTGTTACCAGGGAGCCTCTTCTACCAGTCATGCAATTGCGATTGTGGGTTGGAACGATACCATTACCACCACATGTGGAAAGGGAGGATGGCTTGTTAAAGATCAATATGGAACCAACTGGGGCGATGGCGGATTTTATTATATTTCTTATCAGGATACCCTTGTTTTGAAGTACAATGCCATTTGGCCATACAGGGAAGAATTCGATCCGGAGATGTATATTTATCAGTACGATACAATTGGAGGATGGCCCTTTGTTGGATATGAGGATCCGGTGGCCTATGGATTAATTAGGTTTGATGCGGTTGGTGATCAGTTTATTTCCGATGTCGGTACCTACACAGTAGGTTATGGAACCACTCTGGAAGTCAAAATATTCGATGATTTTAGTAACGGTACTGTTCAAAATCTCCTGGCATCTGCTCCGGCTAAATATTGCGATTATCCGGGATTTTGGAGAATTCCGCTGGAACAACCCATTCGCGTTAATGAAGGAGAGGATTTTTATATTCAGATAAAATATACATCTCCCGGTGAGGACTTTCCGATGGCGATTGAAACCCTTTCAGAGGGGTATACGATTCCATCCATCGAAACGGATAAATGCTGGGCCTCGGAAGATGGAGAAACCTGGGAGGATTGCGGTACAGGAACGCTGAATGAATTTGACCTTTGTATCAAAGCATATGGATACGATATTACCCGACTGAATGTGAAAGTTTACCTTGAGGGCCCTTTTCAGGGTACCGCGATGAGCGCATTTTTATCCAATCATGAGGACTTTCCGTTGCATCAGCCCTACCTCTCTGCACCATGGAATTATAACGGTGACGAATCCCTTGAAGAAATTCCTGAGGACGTTGTTGATTGGCTGTTACTTGAATTGAGAGAAACAGATGGAGATATATCTCAGGCCGGTTTGGGAAATGTGGTCGCACGGAAGGCGGTTTTGCTCCTTCAGGATGGCTCCGTTACTGATGCAGATGGTATGTCATTACCTGCTTTTAACGTTTCACCAAAAGATAATCTTTATGTTGTGGTTTATCATCGCAATCATATTCCTGTAATATCTTCTGAGCCTCTCCAGAAATCCGGTGGTGTGTATTCCTGGAATTTTACGGATGGACCTGATAAGGCCTATGGAGGATTATTCGGTCAAAAACAGGTTGGAAGCAATAACTACGCCATGTGGGGTGGCGATGCCACAGCATCAGGAACGGTTGATATTACAGATCTGCAGAACAACTGGCAAACTGAGGCCGGTAAGGAAGGTTATTTACCTGCTGATTTTAATCTTGACACACAAATAGGCAACGATGATAAAAATGATATCTGGAAACCCAATGAGGGTTCTTCTTCCCAGGTGCCTGATTAAACGTTTAAAAATTAGGTTTAAGAGCGTATTTCTTGTAGAATGATTCAATGATGCCGACAGCTTCTTCGGCTGAGTCTACCAGGGAGAAGATGTCCATATCCTCATTGCTGATCTTGCCTTCACCAAGTTGTTTCTCTTTGATCCAGTCGATTAGGCCTCCCCAATACGATTTTGAAACCATCACAATCGGAAATCTTACCAGTTTGTGGGTTTGAATGAGGGTGATCGCTTCAAAAAACTCATCCAGCGTGCCAAATCCACCGGGTAAAACGATGTATCCCTGTGAGTACTTCATGAACATTACTTTCCTTACAAAGAAATGATTAAAATTGATAAATTTATCCTGGTCGATAAAGGGATTTGGCCTTTGTTCGTGTGGCAGATCGATATTTAAACCGACTGATTTGCCACCGGCAAAATGAGCTCCTTTATTGGCAGCTTCCATAATTCCCGGCCCGCCGCCGGTTATAACACCAAATCCTTTTTTTGTAAGCAGATAGGCAATTTCTTCAGCCAGCTTATAATATGGAGATTCACCCGTGTCTCTTGCCGAACCAAAAATTGAAACACAGGGTCCGATTCGTGAAAGGGTTTCAAATCCATCCACAAGTTCCGACATGATCTTAAAAACAGCCCACGAATCCGTTGTCATTTGTTCATTCCAGCTTTTATCTTTGATCGCTTCACGAATGCGATCCTCTTCTGATAAACCGTTTATATTCATACTTAAATCTTAGGTTTAATTATACCGCTTCAAAATTACGAATCATCTGATACGGTGCGCAAAATTAATTTAATTTTGACCCGGGAGTGAATTGGAGTTTGAATAGCGTTTTTGAACTGTTGCAGTATGAAAGGATGGAATGGTGGAATGTTGGAAGGATGGAATGTTGCCTGCCCGACTGAAGTCATTCAGGCGGGGAAGGATGGAATGTTGCCTGCCCGACTGAAGTCATTCAGGCGGGGAAGGATGGAATGCTGGAATGAAGTCAGTCAGGCGGGCCTGCCCGAATACGCCAACCGGCGGAGGCGGGAAGGGTTGACCAAACGTTGGTTCCGGCACTCCACAAAATCTAATCAATCTATTAAATTAAGTCAATTAAAATAAAGGAGGTTATATGCCGGGAAAAACATTTGCAGAGAAAATATTGGGAGCTTCAACAGGAAGCATCGTTTTCAGGAAACCCGATATCATTTTATCGCACGATAACACGGCGAGTATTTCTAAAACATTTGAGAAAATGGGAGGGACTGATGTAGCCGACCCCTCTCAGTTGCTGATCGTACTTGATCACAATGCACCCCCAACAAATGCCAAACTGGCCAATGATTATCAATACATCCGTGATTTGGTCAAGCAGAAAGGGATAACAAAATTCCATGATGCCGGAAAAGGAATTTGCCATCAGATCATGGCCGGATATGCAAAACCCGGAATGATCATCGTTGGCAGTGATAGCCATACCTGCACAGCCGGGGCATTTAATGCATTTGCAGCAGGGATTGACCGTACTGAAACAGCCGGTCTCTGGAAACAGGGTGAAACATGGTTTCGGGTTCCGCAAAGTATCAAGATAACTTTAACAGGAAAGCTGAATAAAGGTGTTTATGCAAAAGACCTTTCCCTGTGGATTATCGGAATGATCGGTTCAGCAGGCGCAGATTACATGTCGATCGAATATCACGGTGAAGGAGTTAAAACATTGTCGGTTGCCGACCGCATGACCATCGCCAACCTTGCATCCGAAATGGGTGCAAAAAATGCTGTTTTCCCATCTGATGAGGTTTTGGATACCTATTTTGGCAAACACATCGAAGGCATATGGGCTGATGAAGATGCAGTTTATGCCAGGGAGATAGGGATTAATCTGAGCGAACTGTTCCCGGTGGTTGCAGCTCCGCACCATGTGGATAATGTTAAAGCTCTTTCGGAAGTGCAGGGCACAAAAATTCACCAGGCTCTGATCGGAACGTGCACCAATGGAAGATATGAGGACCTGCTGGAAGCCGCCAATATCCTGAAGGGGAAAAAGCTTCCAGAGGATATGATCATGCTGATTGTACCTGCTTCGAGGGAAATCTACATGCAGGCGATAAGAGAAGGCCTTGCTGAAATTTTTATGGAAGCCGGAGCACAATTCCTGGCATCCTCCTGCGGGCCATGTTTGGGTACTGGTCAGGGAATCCCTGCAGACGGATTTAATGTAATCTCAACTGCAAACCGCAACTTTAAAGGGAGAATGGGTAACAAAGAATCGAATGTTTACCTGGCTTCTCCGGCTGCCGTGGCCTGTTCGGCTTTGGCGGGTGAAATTACAGATCCGCGTGGTATCAGCGCCAATGATACATTTCCGTATACGTTGGAAAAATCGTCAACGGTTGATATTGATCCATCTGATGATCGTTATGAGAATGAAGTCTGGAACTATGCCGATGCAGATAATCTGAACACCGACCAGATGTTTGCCGGTAATTTGACTTATGCCGTGCTTAGTTCGGAACCCGATAAAATTATGCCCCATCTCTTTAAAGGCTTCGACGAAACATTTACTGACCGGGTAAAAGAGGGTGATGTGATCATGGCAGGTGCCAATTTTGGATGTGGAAGTTCGCGGGAACATCCTGCTGTGGGGCTGGCTCATGCCGGGGTGAAAGCAGTTATTTGTAAATCCGTAAACCGTATTTTTTATCGCTCTTCGGTAAATCAGGGTTTGCCCATCATTATCCTTCCTGAGGCGGTGGATGCATACAGGCAAGGCGACAAGGTTGTTGTGGACCTTGAAAATGGAAAAATTTCTGTTGGAAGTGAACAATTTATTTTTTCACCTCTGCCCGAAAAATTAATGAACATTTTTAGGGCAAAAGGGTTAGTAAGTTACATCAAAGCAATTGCTTGATGTATAATTTATGCTGTCAACACCCCTCCGTTACGAAATTGCCGGGGGGGTTTTTTTATGACTATGAATATTAAGATATTATAAACTATTCATTTTTGCACAACTTCGTCGTAAAACATTCGTTTACGAAAAGTTTATTTTTAAGTGGAATAAAATATTTACGTTTGCGCCCGGAATGAAAAAAGTTATATTCATTATATTTTCGCTCATCTTTTTTGTGCTGATTTATCTTTTTCTGATTAGCTTCTATCCCAAAAATACTGGCATGTTCCCGATGATCGTCATCCTTTACATATTGGATGTATATCTCTATTGGGTTTATAAAAACAATATCTGGTCGCGTACCCGACGCCGTGGTCTGGTCATTTCTTTTGTTTATTGGTTGCCCATGCTGATGCTCATCTCGATGATCCTGGTGTCGACTTATTACCCGTATGAGGATTGGGGAAGAAAATTTAAAAACTATTTTGTTGGATTTATACTGATTGGTTACCTGTCGAAGCTGGTTCCGCTCGCTTTGATGCTGATTTCTGACCTGCTGATGTTGATCCGGAGAATGACCGGCAAAAACAGAAAGAAGAAGGATTCAAAGGTAAAAGGAATTACACGTAGCGAATTTTTGAAAAAGGTCGGCTTGGTTACGGGAGGATTGGTTTTCGGAACCTTTACGTTGGGGATGTTCAAATGGATTTATGATTTCAGGGTTCGAAAAAAAATAGTTGTGTTACCTGAGTTGCCTGAAAATTTTCAAGGATTCCGGATAGTACAGCTTTCTGATATTCATCTGGGTTCCTGGCTTTCGATGAATGAAATGAAAGAGGCAGTACAAATTGTAAACGATCTCAATCCCGATGTTGTTTTCTTTACCGGCGATCTGGTCAATTACAGTACCGATGAAGCATATCCTTTTATGGAGGTGCTGGATAAAATTGAGGCCAGGTATGGTGTATATTCTACCCTCGGTAACCACGATTATGGCGATTACAAGCGTTGGAAGTCAGCGGAGGCCAAAGAAAAAAATATGGAGGAGATGTATGCAGTGCATCGCAAGCTGGGATGGCATCTGTTAAACAACCAAAATAAGGTTTTGAAAATCGGAAACGATAAACTTGCCATTATCGGTGTTGAAAACTGGGGATCTATGCGCCGTTTCCAAAAGTATGGCGACCTGAGTGTTGCGATCAAAGGAGCTGAAGATATTCCTGTTAAACTTCTTTTGTCTCACGACCCATCCCACTGGCAGAAGAAAGTGTTGGATTTTGTTCCGGCTATTGATCTCACATTCGCCGGACACACACATGGTGCGCAGTTTGGTATTGAAGTGCCCGGAATGCGTTGGAGTCCATCACAGTATATTTATAAATACTGGGCCGGACTGTACCAGGAGAAAAACCGCAAAACGCAAAAAACGCAATACCTATATGTAAACCGGGGATTGGGCGCCATCGGTTATCCCGGCAGGGTAGGCATACTACCTGAAATAACGCTGGTGGAACTTCAGAAAGACAACTAAAATTCTTTTTATTGTTAGGAATACTCGTTGATAATTCCTGCCTTCAGAATGTCTTCATTCAAAATGAATTCATCTTCAATACATGAGTGAACCTTTACGTATCAATCCATGTTATATTATTGAATGTAAAATCAAATGCACCGTTGAAAGTTTTGGAAGTTATGAACGTCTTAAAAGGAAAGGAAAAAAATGTGCATGATTACATACATACCCATCAATGAATCGAACTTCATGCTGGTTCACAGCAGAGATGAAAGTATATTACGTCCGATTGCCACTCCCCCGATAAAAAGAGAAATTAATGGATTAAAGCATGTTTTTCCGGTTGACCCGGAAGGAAAAGGGACCTGGATAGGATTTTCGGAGAAAGGAACAGTGGCAGCTCTGTTCAATTCAGGAACCCATGCCTATAAACATGATCCTCCATACAAACACAGCCGCGGACTGATCATTCCGGAGTTGTTCAGCTATGATTCATTTGATCGGTTTTACGAAGAATTCGATCATTACGGTTTGGCGCCATTTACCTTATGGGTGATTGAGGGCAACAGGTTTCTGGAAATAAAAAAAGACCCTGAGAATATTCAGCTTGAGGAGATCAACCCTCTTAATCCGAAGCTGGCACTTTCAAAAAATCTATATCCCGACGAAACAGAGGATATAAGACGGTTGGAATTGCTGAAACTATATTATGATAAGGGTTTTGTAAGTAAGGAAGAAATACTGAAGTTTCATGACAGGTACAGGTTCGAAAGTGCGCCTGACAAAACGGTAGATACAGCACCACATATTCTTAAAACAGTCAGTACAACCTGCATCATTAAATCTCCGAAAATGATCGATATTGATTATTTCGACAAGATAAATGATGTTAAGATCACCAATAAACTGAAGATTACAAAGCCGGAAAACCAGACTATCCTTCAGTAGTAGCAAAAATGATGAACAGGACGATGGATGTTTGTTAATGAACAAACAAATTACCACTGACGTTATTTTAGTTATACAGGTAGTATTTACCAACACGCTATAACATGCATGCATCTATACTTCAAATTCTTCATATTCGGATGAATTTTACAGCACTATATTCCCTTGCAAGGCAAATGCTTATTTTGCTACTGCTGTGCCCCGTTCTGAGTTTTTCTCAAAATTATAAATGGCTGTTGGATAAGCCACTCGATTATGAATTAAACCCAACGATGTTAAACTACCAGGTTACCGGTAATAGCGCGGGTGAAGTTTACTGGATAGGGATTTCTGAAGTTCTGCAGTTTTATGGGATTATCACTTTTGGCGATCAGTTTATCGAACATCTCGATCAGGATGGCAACGTCCTGGAGACCTCATCTATCACCGGGAAAAGTTTTGTGGTAGATCTGGTATGTGATGCGAATAGTGATCTGTATGTTTTGCTCAACATCAAAAGTGATGTTCTATTCGATGATGGAGATGTGTTGACATTCACAGGGAGCAGCTACGGTTCTTTTATAGTGAAACTTGACGGTATCAGCGGAATTGAATGGTCGAAAACCTTTATAGGATACAGTGAGGGCAGATGCCTTGCCATCGATAATGATGGAAACCTGCTGGTGGGAAGTGACGATTACGGAGACTCTTATCTAACGGCTTATAGTCCTTCGGGGGAATTGTTATATGAAATCGAACAACTGAATGTTCCTGTTATATCTTCAGTTGATATCGATCAGGATGGGAATGTTTATACCACCGGCTCTTGCGCCGGCACTGACGCCATGTATGCGGGAACTCAATTTGAAAATCCGTTCTCCTATTCGAAATATCTTGCAAAATACAATCCCCAATTTGAAGCCGAATGGGTGAAATATATCGAAGACATTACCTGTACTTTCCCGGAAGTAGTCTGTCAGGAAGAAAACCAGGTATATTGGTCAGGTGATCTTTTTATACCAACACAATTTGATTCAATTTCGGTTCCGGGGCCATCCTGGGTGTTTGACTTTTTTTTGGCAAAACTTGATGCCTCGGGAGTTTATCAGTGGGTTAAAGATGTGAGTGAGGAATCGACAGGTGATGCGACGATCAATGGTAAGAATTTCCTTTCTGTGGATGCGCAGAACAATGTGTGCATTTCAGGTTATACAAGAGGAACGGTTGAATGGTCGGATGAAATTACAACAGTTACGGAAGGATATGGCTATGATGCTCTCGCGGTTGCCTACAGTGAAACGGGTGAAGTTACCTGGGTCGTATCCGGAGGCGGAAACAGCATGGACCAAACCTTCGGCAGTTACCTGGATGATTCAGGTAATTTATACCTGACCGGATTTGGGACCGATACACTCATGTTTGGAGCTATATCTTCATACCAGGATTGGGTTCATCCTTTTCTTGTTAGCGTTCAGTATGGTACTTCTGTTTCCGTTGCCGATAAAAAAACCTCAAACAGTCATGTGAACATATACCCAAATCCATTTTCTGATTGGGTTACAGTGGAAGTTGGAGGTCATTCAAAATCTGTTTCAGAGATCAATATTTGTGACGTTAGCGGGGTTTCACTGGTTAGGAAATCTGAGCTTACAAACAAACGTGCTGTCATTGATCTCTCGTCTTTATCTGCAGGTGTTTATTTCATTGAAGTAAAAACCGTTTCGGGTGAAAGGTCTTTTCAAAAAGTGATAAAACAGTAGCAGATGCTCTTCCCGGATTTTATTTCTGTTCAGTTGTCTTAAATTGTGGATTCATTGTTCACGGCTTTGTTCAAAAAAATCCTAAACCTTTTCAATTTCCTCTACGTTAAAAAGTTCGAGACATGCGGAAAACGATTCGAATATTAACTATCGTAATTGTCCTTTTACCCCTTACCGAAGTTTTTTTGGTATGCAATTCCACATTTATCGATTATTCAAACGAATGGCGCGAAATTACCATCAAAGAAGGTAATCACTCGTATTATCCTTCTGTTCAGTTTGTGTATGACCTCGATCAGATTGAGTTTTATTTTAAACCCAATAAGAGCTGGTATTACAAAGAGCCGGAACGAAACGGCTGGAGCAAACTGAGGGGTTTTTCAAAAGGGATGCATCACGATGGAGGATCTGCCAGGTTGGTATACAAATGCCTTAACGACACAGTGTTGTTGGTTGGAGCCTACTGTTACGTTAACGGTGTTCATCCGAATGACGGGGAAGGCCAGCAAGCGCCACTCAGCGAAATAAAACCCGGTACAGTTTATCATTGCATTATCAAACACGAAGACGATAAATTCAAGTTTTATTTTGAGGATATTTACTGGGAATGCGATGCCGGTATCAACCCATCCTGGGGGTACATGTTAAATCCTTTTATTGGTGGGGTGTTCACGCTGGAACATGACTGGTCGATCGACCTGATCGATATAAAAAGAGCTCCTCGCGAATCACTTCAGGCCTTCGAACCAGGTTTTTAACTGGGCAACTTTATCGCGGCTTACAA
>JAGQVF010000087.1:0-9300 GCA_020438135.1 Bacteroidales bacterium
GCCGGTGGACAGGTTCCTGAATTTATGCGTGTTCTTGCCGCTGATAAAGGGATTCAGGTTATCAATATCGTGAGAAAAGAACAGCAGGTGGAAGACCTGAAAAAGAAAGGTGAAAAATATGCTTTCAATTCGAATGATGACAATTTTGATTCTCTGCTTCAGGAAGCCAGCATAGAACTAAAACCAACCCTTGCTTTTGATGCTGTGGCCGGCGATCAGACCGGGCAACTGCTCAATGCCATGCCTGAAGGAGCTGAGGTGGTGGTGTACGGCGGATTGTCCGATCAGCCCTCCGGAAACATCAACCCGATGGGATTGATCTTTAAAAACAAAACGGTTTCAGGATTTAATCTTGGCCACTGGATCGATTCACTTCCTGTTGATAACTTTGAGAAAATCACCCAACAGGTACAGGATCTTTTCATTGAAGGTAAATTCCACACCGAAATTCAGGCTGAATGTAAGCTGAATGAGGCTGTGCAAGGGATCAGGCAATACCTGAAGTCGATGTCGGCCGGAAAGATTTTGTTGGTTCCCTGAGCCATATTCTCACGGTATTTCTTGACAATAATCTGCAAGCCCCTGTGTTAGGGTGCAATTTCCAGGTCCTGATTTGTGATTTTTGAGACAATTTGGCGAAAATCCAAATTATTCCCGACTACATTTATTCACTTCACCGGAATTGATCTTCATTTCACCTTGCTGAAAATGAACTTCACAGTTATTTGGTTTCTTTCCCTTTTGCAGGAACGTACTTTTGTTTCATCAATTCAATAAAAACAAACTTTAAAATTTTATACCATGAAAACTTTAATTTTAACAGCAGTTCTGGCAGTCTTCACAATTACTGCCTTCGCACAGGAAGAAAATTCAGCTAAATCAAATGATTTTGTAATGGCCTCCGATGATATCAACATTGCACTCTATCCCGGAAATTCTGATGCAGTTACTATGATACTTGTAAAGAATAACGGTCAAAATGTTAAGATCCGCGTGAGCGATGCCGATAATCAGGTATTGTATTCAAAATGGTTCAGGAAAGTTAACAGAGCCAAAGTTAAATACGATATCAGTCAGTTTCCGGCAGGTGCCTACACTTTTGATGTAATTGAAGGAAACAAAGTGCTCTATTCAAAAACTTTCAGTAAAAGGGCAAACACTGTGGCTATGGCTGATTAAGCGCTGAAGCAAAAAAGTAAAAACGGGGTGTCGTCTGATGATGACACCCCGTTTTTTTTTAACCGGATTAAATACCTGGTATTGTTGTGCTTTTGTGTTTAAGCAGATTATCGTTTGATTATTTTTATCATGATGGGCTCAGTTTGTTGATCAATTGCGATAATTGTAGCACGCATGTAATAAACACCGGTTGGAAGTTCTTCTTTAAACGGAATATGCAAGTCCGCGCCGCTTTGCACTTCCTGTTTTTTTATGGAAAGGATCATCTGACCCATTGCATTGTATAATTCCAGATTCAGATCAGCCTGTTTATTCCCTGAATATTGTAAAACAATGTCATGCTCAAACGGATTAGGATAAACCGATAATTGGTCGGAGAACTTGAACAATTGCGACTCTATTCCAACAGGTGTGCAGGTATCGCAACTGCTGAAGCAGAGAGCGGTCATGGTGGTATCGCTGGCCGGAACAGTAACATAGCGGTTAAAGCCGCCCTGTCCGTCGTCCACTCCGCACGCTTCAGGAACAGTTTCAGAACCGTCCCAATCGTTGCCGTTGATGAATTTATATTCGTACATCATTCCTTCATACAGGGTCACATCTACCGTGTAAATATTTTCCCCGAGAACGTAAATTTCCATCGGTGTGGCAGCCGGATCCCATCCCTGAAAGTCGCCGGCCAGGTGCACACCATTCAATGACACATTTTCCTCTGTCATATCAACCATAAAAGTTACGATATATTCGTCGGGTGTCAGATCACAGGAGTCGCAACTGCTGAAACAATAGGCAGTAAGTACAGTGTCGTTCACAGGTACATCAATAAAGCGGTTAAATCCGCCTACGCCATTGTCTTCACCACATTCTTCAGGCACGGTTTCTTCGCCATCCCACGTCATCCCGTTGATAAACTTAAATTGCTGGTGTGAACCAACCGGTAGGTTAAATGAGATTTCGTAGATATTATCACCCAAAAGGGTCATTTCATCAGCTGCAGGATCCCATCCCTGGAAATCTCCTGCAAGGTGAACGCCGTCGCCCGATACAGTCTGCTCCGACATATCCACCTGGAAGGTAACCATGGCCTGAGGACCACAGGGATCGCAGGAACCGAAACATACTGCCGTAAGAATGGTATCTTGTGCCGGAATGGTGAGATACCGGTTGCCATTTTGTGCGCATTCGGCAGGAACCGTTTCGTCTTCGCCCCATTCGTCACCGTTTACAAATTTATATTCAATCTCTTCGGCTTCTTCAAACATGGCTGTATAGGTATATAGCCCATTACCCATATCGGTCATTGGGGTTGCTCCGGGATCCCAACCCTGGAAACTTCCGGCAATATGCACACCCTCCGGAGCTACGGTTTGCTGCGACATATCTACTTTAAATGTAACATAGTTTCCATCACCCGGGGGAGTAACCAGCGAAATAAACCTGAAACTGGCATTGCTCACCTGATATTTTACAGATACAATCGTATTGTTTTTGGATACTTCGTAAACAGCATCACCACTGGTAACAAGCATATTCCCGTTGGGTAATTCGTAAACACCCCGGCAGGATGAAACAACATTGTAATAACCAATAAATGTCCCATCGGGTGCATATTCATAAACACCTGAAGGCGTCGTAAATGTTGCTACCAGAATATTGCCTGAAGGGGTTAGACTTACCTGTTCCGGAAAATCAATATTGGAGATCAGGTCGCTGAGATAGTTCCCTGCATTATCGAAAACTTTAACTGCATCGGCATCATCACCACCGGAAATATCACAAACCAGGTATTGGTCATATGCTTCCCAGTACAGAACATCAAACGGATCCACAAGTCCTGCTGCCGTAAAATTACCGACGAGGTTTCCGCCTCCGTCAAATTCGATCACTGCGTCATGGTTTCCGTCAGAGATGAGGATACTGCTGGTTCCTGATTTTATGTCGATGCCTCTGACATTATCCAGAATATCAGGATTGGCTCCCCCTGCCGGTGCAAAAATACCCAGGTAATTGCCATCGTTGTCAAATTCCACCACGTAGTCTTTCAACTGATCCGATACATACAAACGGGTTTTCTCGGGGTTTTGAATAACCTGAATGGGTGTAGAGAAAAAATCGGTAACATCGTCATCAAGGATGTAATACTCATCCATCAGGTCGCCGGTTTGGGGATCAAAGGCTACCACACGATCCTGGCCACTCTCGGGGATCAGCAAAAGACCTCCTGCAGGTATTTCATCAAGCATTTTAAATGCTGTACCGGCGGTTTTTACAGGTTGCTTTCCAATCTCGATTCCCTGCGCCTCCAAATCTGCGGTTGTTTGCGCCATAAGAGCAGGAATCAGGAAAAGTGATACAATTAACAGTAGATAGTTTTTCATATTTGTAATTTTTGGTTGAACTCTACAAATATACGAATACTCTATATACTTTGCTGTATTCATTTTATGCAATCGTGTCTGTATTTAACCTCCTTCAAAATGTATTTCACCATCCAAATGATGCACTTCACAGGTTTTTGATTTCTTTCGCCTCATGGGTATATTACTTTTGGTTCACAAATAATATGAAACACTAACTTTAAATAATTTAAACCATGAAAACATCGATTTTAACAGCAGCCCTGGTAGTTTTAACTACAGTAATTTTTGCTCAGCAAGAAAACACAACAATGAAAAATGATTTTGCAATGGCTTCGGATGATGTAAGCATCGCTTTCTATCCAAAAACTGCCGAAGCGCTCACAATGATCATGACCAAAGACGAGGATCAAAAGATCAAAGTTCGTTTTAGTGATGAAGACAACAAAATCCTTTTCCAGCGGAAATACTCAAAGGTTTCGGGAACCAAAGTTACCTATGATGTGTCGGAGTTTCCTTCGGGAGAGTACACTTTCGAAGTAGTGAAAGACAAAGAAGTGGTTTATTCAAAAACCTTCTCGAAAAGAGATGGCGCAGTTGCCCTGGTCGATTAATACATTGCAAGCTTAAATAGTTGTTCTTTGAAATCATTTAAGGCATACATAAACCGGAATTTGTAAATTTGGGGATTCTGTGAATCATGAGGGTATTGGCGATATGATGAGTTATCTGAAAAACCGGTGGATACGATGGGGAAGCATCCTGTTGCTTGGGATGATTCTCAGATTCTCACTGGATGTTATCTTCAGCCTGATGTATCGGAATTATCCACTGTTTCAGTCGGTCACTACCTACTTGTTTACACTCCTGATTACCTTCTTTTCGCTTGAACTGTTTTACAGGGTAAAGCAACAGCTCGATAAACGATTTCCCTGGGAGGCAGATCCATATAAAAGATTTTTCCGGCAATGGATCTATGGCATCGGACTCGCATTGTTTTTTGCCATGGTGCTCAGGTGGGTTTACCTGCTCACCTTTAACCGGCTCACCTTCATCGCCCTTAGCGATGAACTGATACGGATCGGGTTCATTGTCGTAATCATTACCATAGTAACTGTTGTAGAATTAAGTGTGTTTTTATTGGAAAAATGGCGTTTCTCGCTGGCAGAGCTGGAACGCTTCAAAAAAGAGAATGCGGAATTCCAGTTCGAGTCACTTCGGTCGCAGGTTAACCCGCATTTTCTTTTTAACAGTCTAAACACGCTCGCATCGTTGATTTACAGTGATAAAGAAAAAGCCGAGATATTTATTCGTGAATTGTCGGATGTGTATCGGTATGTGCTCGATAACCGGGGTAAGGAAATCGTTGCATTCAGTCGCGAATTGCAGGTTGCCCGCTCGTATCTTTTCCTGTTGGGCTTGCGGTTCGAAAAAAACATGATGGTGGAATGGAACATACAGCCCGAAATGGAAAAAATGATGATTGCGCCGTTAACCCTGCAATTGCTGATCGAAAACGCCGTAAAACACAATGTGATCTCGAAGAAAAAACCGCTGACCATTCACATAACTGCCGAAAACGGAAAACTGATCGTTAAAAACAACCTCCAAAAAAAGGAGATAAAAGAATACAGCAGTCAGCTTGGATTAAAAAATATCAAAAGCAGGTATGCGTTCCTCACATCAGGTGAGGTCGACATTACCGAAACAAGTGATGAATTTATAGTGAAAGTGCCATTAATTGAAGCCCAATGAAAGTATTGATAGTGGAAGATGAACCCTATGCTCAGAATGAGCTGAAACGTCTGCTCGACAGGACAGAAATCGAAATGGAGATCCTGGAGTGCATCGATAGCGTGGAAGAAGCCGTGGAATGGTTCCGGAGCAATGAGGCACCGGACCTGATCTTTCTCGATATCCAGCTTTCCGATGGACTCAGTTTTGATATTTTCAGCCAGGTGAAGGTGAAGGCTCCCGTAATTTTTACAACTGCTTACGACGAATATGCCATACAGGCTTTTAAGCTTAACAGTATCGATTATTTGTTAAAACCGATCAAATATGAAGAGCTGAAAACTGCGCTCGACAAACTGGGTGAACTGTCGGAAACCAGAATTACCCAGCCTGACAAAGGTGGCCTGAATGTGCAGCAGATAGAACAACTGCTCGAAATTCACCGACCCAAATACAAAGCCCGGTTTATTGCCAAAGTGGGTGATCAGATCAAACATGTAGATGTGATCGATGTGGCCTATTTCAGAGCCGAAGACAATGAGGTGATGCTTGTTACCAATAACAACAACCGCTTTATTGTCGATTATACTCTCGATGAACTGAACGCACTGCTTGATCCGGCCACCTTTTTCCGGGCTAACCGGAGTTATATAGTTACAGTGGGTTCAATTAAAAAAATCAGCAAATATTTCAACAGCCGCCTGCATCTTGAACTTATTCCTGAGCCGGACGATACAGTCCTGATCAGCCGCGTGCGGGTGCCCGATTTTATGAAGTGGATTGATCAATAATGATTACAAATAAAACATATCATATTTTTCTATGGCTGGCAGCACTCCTGGCTTTCACCTCCTGTCAGCAGGTAGTGGTGCGCGTAGATTCAGTCCCGGCCAATACCCCGAAAGATCAACCCATTTACATTACCGGTAATTTTAATAACTGGGATCCGGGCGATGAACGCTACCGGATGACACGGAATGCCGATAGCTCATACACCATTTTGCTACCTCCCGGTTTTGGAACGGTTTCATATAAATTTACACGTGGCGACTGGACCACCGTCGAAAAAGATATTTGTGGCTATGAGATCGATAACCGTGAGCTTGAGTTGGGCGAATCAGATACGGTTTCCGCTGCCATTGAAAGCTGGAACGATCTCGATCCGCTCGATTGCCCGAGGCTTACCCTTGTTATCGATAGTTTACCGGCCGGTACCCCGGATGAAGATGTCATAGCCCTCGCTGGCAATTTTAATGCCTGGAATCCCGATGAGGAAGCAGTGCTCAAAAAAGATAGTTTTGGAAAATATTCGTTGACCATTGAACGTGTGCCGGGGATCAGCGAGCTTGAGTTCAAAGTAACACGTGGTAATCTTGCCACCAGCGAGTCGGATGAGTTTGGTAACGTGATTCCGAACCGGAGTGTTAAATTCGGTGTGAAAGATACTGTAAAACTCGCCATCGAAGGCTGGATGGATAAAACTTCCGAAACAAAAAACAACCGCGTAATTCTTATTATCAAAGAACTGCCCCGCTCCACACCTCTTAACGACGATCTGTACCTCGCCTGCAACCTCAACGACTGGACTCCCTGGGACCGCAATTTCATTTTCCTCAAAAACAGCAAAGGCGATTATTTTTTCCCTTTTCCAAGAAAAAAGAAAATGCTCGAATTTAAAGTCACCCGCGGAAGCTGGAGCACCGTCGAGGTTGACAGGTTTGGATTTGATATACCAAACAGGATAGTAAATCTGCAGGAAGCCGATACGGTGTATATCGAAATTTCTGCCTGGAAAGATCGCGTGCGGGTAGAAGACCTTGAGTTGACGCTCAAATTGGATAATCTGCCTCCATCAACCCCGTCAAATGCCGATTTTTACCTGGCCGGCGATGTAAACGGATGGAATGCTTCAAGAAACAAATACAGGTTCAGACAGGGTGACGACGGCAATTATTACCTTGATATTCCGCGGACAAATAATATGTTATCCTATAAAATTACACGTGGCTCGTGGGATGCGGTGGAAGTTGGTGTAAACGGTCAGGATATCCCGAATCGCTCACTGTATTACAAAGATGCCGATACCATAACAATTGATATTGCCAACTGGAAAGATAAGCCGCTTTTTGATAACCACCGGGTTACACTGGTCATCGATCAGCTACCCAATACAACACCAACAAATGCCAGAATTTACCTGGCTCCTGATTTTAATGGCTGGGATCCCGAAGACAAAAGGCTGATCTTTAACCGGCTGCCTGATGGCCGGCCCTACATAACGGTGTCCGGTGGCGATAACTCATTTGAATACAAGATCACCCGTGGTGGATGGGGCAGGGTTGAGGTCGATCAATATGGCAACGAGATAGCCGACCGCATGCTGAACTACGGTTTCGCCGATACGGTTTACATCCGTGTTGCCGGATGGCGCGATTTCGGTGGACGATATTGATCTTGTATTCAGAAACAGTTTCTGAAACAATCCACAAAAATGCAGGAACTCACTTCGATATGTTTTTTCTCTTTCAGGTAATGATGAATACGAACCCCTGCCATTTGTCCTACAAAAAAAGCAACAATAAACAAAGGGTAGGTAACCCATGCAAATCCCAGATGACTGATGATCCGTTCCAGGACAATGATCAACACAGGTATATGAATGGCCAGGATCCACTGCCATGAAAATTTCGAAACATTGGCTCTCCAGTAGCCAAACGGGATGTTGATCAAAAAGACCGACAGGGCTATAAAAGCAAGTTTCATAAATACTTAGATATAAATCAGACTAACATGATTATGAACGTACAATTTTAACATCCACCTCAATATCATCTCTCAGGTGTCGTTTAACCGCACAAAGACTGGCCGTATTAACCACTGCCGATTCGTATTTTTCAGGAAAATCAACCGGAACATGGATCCTGATTTCAATCTGGTCGATGATCTTTTTAATGGGATTAAAGTTTTGTTCCTGGGTTAGCCGGATGTTCGACGAATCGATGCCCCGCTGATCGCAAAAGCTTTTAACATAAATTCCTGCACAGGTTCCGAGCGCAGCCAGAAACAAAGTAAAAGGTTCGGGATATTCACCGTCGCCTCCTGAACGGGTCGATTGATCCGTTTTAATAGTATGGCCGTTTATATCGGCAAATACTTTTTTATTGCCGTTGAAATAGATGTCCATTGTTTTTGTTTTTATTAATTCAAAATCCTCGTTTACTTTTAAAATAACTTTTCATCAACTCACTACATGGCTCCTGTAACAATCCCGGTTCAACTTTTGTTTTAGGATGCAGCAGGTTAGTCTCCACCTTTGAATACCCCTTTTTTTCGTCGGCCGCACCATAAACCACCCGTCCCATCCTGGCCCAGTAAAGAGCCCCGGCGCACATCACGCAGGGTTCCACCGTAACAAATAGCGTACATTCATCCAGGAACTTCGAACCGAGGTAATTGGCTGCTGCCGTAATCGCCTGCATCTCGGCATGAGCCGTAACATCGTTAAGACGCTCACTGAGGTTGTGGGCCCGCGCAATAATCCGCCCTTCGCAAACCACCACCGCCCCGATGGGCACCTCGTCGGCTTCAAAAGCCTTCTGTGCCTCCTTCAGCGCCTCCTTCATAAAATATTCATCCGTAAAAACCGAAAGCATTGTTAAATTTTTGGCAAAGGTAGGTAGATATGGTGAATTATGTGTACCGGCTGGTTGCCGGCTGCTGTTGATGGTCAAAATCTCAGTTCCATGGAGGACTCGCTCATTCCGGGTGCGAAAATTATCTGTCACCGCAGGTTGGAAACCGTTTTCAATATATTTATAAGTGAAATCTTTTCATTCTCCATTTCCATGAGACCATGTAAATATTCTGGTAAATTATTTTTCATTTGGTCTATTCTCCAGCTTTTCAAACTTCCGTTCGCTGAATATTGAATAAGCAGTCCCCCTTCGTTCATACAATCCGGACATCCAATTACTTCTTCATTTTGATTAAGCAGCTCATCAGGAAAAAACCCGGTTACATCTTTCACCTG
>JAGQVF010000087.1:9377-23485 GCA_020438135.1 Bacteroidales bacterium
GAGTTGTCAGTAAGTTTGAAAGTTCCAACACATCCTTCACCGAAACATTCCCCTCGCTGGCGCGAGCCTGAACCTTGTGTCAGCTTGGTTCGTGGCATCCTTACTCTAAAACAAATCCCAAACAACCAGTCTTCCCCAACCACGTCTTTTTGTTAATTATAAGTTAAAGAATATCAATAGCTTCAATCAACACCTATCTTTGCGACCCTTACTTACAATTAACTGAATTTTCAACTTAAATTTATCCAATGAAAAAACTATTACTGCTTGTTTTGATGACTGGCATGCTATTGCCTGTGCTCAGCCAGGAGGAAGGCAAATCCTACAAAATGTTTGAAATGGTTTACATCGAACCCGACTTTGAGCACATCAAAGAACTTGGTGAAGCGATGGGCAAACACAACAAAACCTATCACAACGAAGACCCATACCGGGCCAGTGTCTGGTTGGTAAACACTGGGCCGCACACCGGCGAATGGGCACTCGCTATGGGACCGCTTACCTTTACCGATCTCGACAACCGACCCGATTCAAAAGAACACAACGAAGACTGGATTTTTAATGTGTTGCCCCACATCGAAGGGATGTCGGAAGGCGAATACTGGAAACAAATCGACGACCTTTCATATATGCCTGAAGGTTCTTTTTCTGGCAAAGAGGTTTTCACCATTTACGACATCAAACCATACCAGAAGTACCGGTTTAAAGAGCTGGCCAAAAAAGTGCTTGAAGTCTATAAAAAGCGCGGATCGGATATCTATTTCGAGTTTTACGAAAATCCATTCGAAACCAATCCCGAACGCGATTTTGCCATCAGTTTCGGATTTAAGAAATGGGCCTATTTCGATCAGGATCGTGAATTTAAAAAAGAATATGAAGAAATCCATGGTGAAGGGAGCTGGCAGAAAGCAATGGAAGAATACCGCGACATCGTTCTTGGTTCTGTAGATGAATTATCGCAATACATCCCCGAACTAAGCGGCGGTGCCGACGAAGATTAATAAATAATCAACCAACCGAACGGGCCGGGTTTGTTCCCGGCTTTTTTTATGCGATTAATTAACATCCACCTGTTGAATTGTTAAGCTCTCCCTTCGGGGCAACCCCCCATTTTATTCTATTTTTGTCTCAGTAGAACGGAACAAAAACATGTATGCCTGCCTTTTGGAAAATCTTTTGGATTGCGCTGGGAACCATCATCATCGTAGTACCGGTTTATTTCATTTTTGCGGTTTTTTATTCAACGGAACCCAAACCTGCCGTTGCGATCGATGCCGTTTCTGACGAAGTGTTGTTTTTTATTGAGAGCGATCATCCACATGATGCAGTGCAATTGCTCACCGGCCCTAATACAATGCTGAGGGCCTTTAGCCAAAATCCAGAGATCAAAACGTATATGCAATGGATTACGCAGTACGATTCCATTGCCGGTAGTGCTTACCCCGGAGATATTTTATCGAACAGCACCTTTATTCTGTCAGTAAACAGCGACACCGGACAAACCCTGTCAACCATGCTGATCGTCGAATTGCCTGAAGGAGACCACGTGGATGAGATTAAACATTTTTTCTTTAAGGCCGAAGGGGATAAAAGTATTTTGATGGAAAAAAGCCACGGAGAGGTAACCTATTTCCCCGTCAACCTGCGAAAGCTCCAAAAACTGCTCTATTTCGCTGTTCACAAACAATTGTTCCTCGCTTCATGTAACGAACAGGAACTGAAACAAACCATCGACCGCCTGAATAACGGCTCTTCCCTAAATGCTGATAATCGCTTCAGGCAACTGGCTGCCACAGCCGGAAAAAATGTAGATGCCCATATCTATCTCAACTATGCAAACCTGGGCAAAACCATTTCGGTGATGTTGAACCCGGCAGTTGGTTTTTTGCCGCAGCAAATGTCTGAACTGGCCACCTGGACGGAAACCGATCTTTCGTTAAACGACCGCGAACTGCTGCTGATCGGTTATACCCTTGCCGGCGACAGTGCTTCGCTGCTTTCGGCTTTTCGTCAGGAGCCGCAACCCATCACCGTTACCGGTGTATTACCGGCTTCGGTCGATTGGATGGTGCACTTCGGAATGGAGAACCCCCGGCCGGTATTTGAGAACCTTGCCGGAGCCAATGCCCGAATGGGGCGTGATCTCTTTTCGTGGATGGGTTCTGAAATCGCAGTTGCAGGTGCAACAAATAACAATATGCGGTGGTTGGTGGTTAAGGCTGCCGACATTATTGCAGCCGGGGTTTCGCTCGATAAAATGCATGGTAAAAACAACCCGGGCCAAACCTTTGAGACCGAATACAACGGCTACCCGATCAAACAGATCAATGATCCTGATTTGCTAAGCGCGAATTTTGGTAAAGTGTTCGGAAGCATCAGCGGAAATTATTACATCCTCCTGAAAAATTATGTGATTTTCGCCGATTCGCCGGACGAACTCAAGGAACTGATCGATGATTTTTATCAAAACCGTGTGTTTTCAACCCATCCGGATTATAGGAGCTTTGCTGATAACATTGCCGACCGGTCCAATCTTTTTCTGTATGCCAACCCCGGTCTCTCGGCTGAATTTATCTCAGGTTTTCTGGAAGAAAAGATGAAAAATGTTTACACAAATAACAAAAACCTGTTCCTCAATTTTGATGGCATCGCCCTGCAATACAGCTATGTGAACGATATGTTTTACACCAGTCTGTTTGCCCGTTACAACCCGGAATACCACGAGGTTGATCCCACCGAATGGAAAACCAAACTCGAATCAAAACCGGTTGGTAAACCTTTCCTGTTGCCCGATCACCGGGATGGAAAACAGAATATCATCGTATTTGATGCTCAAAATGCAATGTATCTTATCAACGCCCGTGGGAAGATTGAATGGCGGTTGCCCCTTGCCGAACAGTTGCTGGGTGAGGTGTATGCTGTGGATTATTACAAAAACGGCAAATGGCAATACCTCTTCAACACAGCCGGTCATCTCTACCTGGTTGACGTGACAGGTCAACCTGTGGCAGGATATCCGTTGAAACTTCCGGTATCTGCCACCGGATCGGTAGCTGTTTTCGATTACAATAACGATAATGATTATCGCTTGCTGATACCGCTTAATGATAACAAGATTTACAACTTCGATCTGCAAGGGGAGGAAGTTGAGGGTTGGCACAAATTCAAAACCCGTTCCGCGGTGAAAGGAGAGTTGCAGCACCTCGTAGCCGGAAACAGGGACTACCTGTTCACCACGGATGAAAACGGTTTGGTTCACATCACCGATCGGCGCGGAGAGGAACGGATCCGGTTGAAAAAACAATTTGGAAAGGCAGCTAGTTCTATGTTTTATGAAAATGTAACCAATAGCAAAGGACTTTTCATCACTACCGATAGGAAGGGGCAACTGGTTTATATCGACGAAAACGGGCAAACCGATTTCACCTCATTTGGTACTTTCAGCGCAGATCACTGGTTTTTGTATGAAGATTTTGATGGCAACCGATCGAAAGATTTTTTGTTTGTCGATAAAAATCGGTTTTTGGTTTTCGACCGGTTTAAGGAGGTTTTGCTGGAACACACCTTTTCAGAGAACATTCTTACAAAACCTCTGTGGATCACAATCAGTAAAAAGAACTACCTCGGGTTTTTCCTGCCGGAAAGCAACGAAATCCAGTTGTTTGATGCAGGGGGCAGGGCTTTCAGTGCACTCCATTTCGAAAGCGATCTCAATTTTACATCAGGAAACATCAACGGCGGTAACCAAACCAACCTGATCACCGGCAACGGAAATTTTATTGTTAATTATGGTATGGAGGAGTAGCCGTAAGCCCTCACTAGCACATGAATGGTAATTTACTATTTCACTGATTCACCAATTCAATTCCGTACAAGCGGAACTTAGCTTAATGATGCCATATCTATGATTTAATACCAATTCACTGATTTTACCGATTCAACAGGTTCAACCAATTTAACCGATTCAACCGGTTCACCCAACCCGTCTACCGTAACCAAATCCAAAAAAACCAATAAAACGAAATATCTAACAAGGGAAAGAAAATTGTGGCTGCTGTCATCTGATTTATCGTTTATTTTGCAGAACAGCGGTTGGTTATTCAAAAAAGCGCGAATGGAAAACAGAATCCCCATACTCAACATCAGGGTCGATACCTTCACTGAAAAAGAATTTCTTGACATATTCGAAGAAGGGGTGTTGGTTACACCCAATGTGGATCACCTGATGAAACTGCAGCACGACCGCGAGTTTTACGACATTTACAACAAAGCAGATTACGTTACGGTCGACAGCAAGATCGTAAAGATGGCCCTGGGTTTCCTTGGCACACCCATCCGTGAGATCATTCCCGGTTCGGGATTTTTCCCTTCCTATTACATGCATCACAAAAACAATGAGGCGGTAAAGATATTTTTGCTGGGTGCCGCGCCGGGCATTGCCGATATTGCCATGGAGAAAATCAACCGCAAAGTGGGTCGCAACATTGTGGTGGGGGCGCATTCTCCCAGTTTTGGTTTCGAGAAAAAACCTGAAGAGAGTGAGGAAATCATCAGGATCATCAATGCAACACCAGCCACAGTTTTGGTAGTAGGGGTCGGTGCTCCCAAACAGGAAAAATGGATATACAAATACAAGGATCAACTGCCCGGCATTAAAATTTACCTCGCCATCGGAGCCACCATCGATTTCGAAGCCGAAAAGGTGAAACGTGCACCGGTAATCATGCAGAAGCTCGCCCTCGAATGGCTCTATCGCCTGCTGAAAGAGCCTAAACGCCTCTGGCGGAGATACATCATAGAAGACATGCCGTTTTTCTGGCTGATTCTCAAACAACGCCTCGGGCTGTATAAAAATCCTTTTAACTCCTGATGATCAGAGGCTAATTTATATTCAATCCAAATTATTTATTGATAATTTCGGTTATTTTTGCTTGCAACAAAACATTCAGGTTCCCAGAAGAAAGCAAAAATTTACCAATATGAAATATCTGTTTACTTTTTTAGCTGTATTTATCCTATTCGCTTTTACTGTCAATTCGCAAACCATTGCGTTATCGAGTGAAAAAACCACCAACCTGGAGATTCGGGATAATTCTTACGAAAAGTTAAGTTTCAGAAACTCCTTTTCGGTTATCGAAAACTTTACGGTAAAGCATGAAACAGGTTTTTATAGTTTGCTCACTGCCGATAATTACGGTTCCAGCCTGGAAACAGGAAATCCCCGCTTGCCGGTATTGAAAAAAGTGATTGAGGTGCCCTTGGGAGCAAATCCGGTGGTCACAATTACGAAAGCCAACTTTCAGGAATTCGACCTCGCTGAGTTGGGTATTCAAAATCCTTTGATGCCGGTTCAACCATCCGTTTCGAAAAGCATCGACAACCCTGCCGATATGCCTTTCGAAAAAAATGAGATCACCTATCAAACCGATGCCCTGTATGGATTTGAAAGCGTAAAAGTAGAATTGCTTGGTCAGATGCGCGGGGTTATGCTCGCCCGCCTTGAAATTTCGCCCATTTCATACAATCCGGTTCAGCAAACCATAAGGGTGTGCACCGATCTGGATGCTGAAATTTCTTTTGTCGGTGGTAATGCCATACAAACCATTCAGACCAAACAGGCGCTTTTCTCACCTTATTTTGAAGGTTTGTTCAACAATGTTTCGAATTATAAAACCGAGCTTACTGATGAGTTGATCATGGATGAGCCCGTAACCTATATCATCGTTTCCGATCCGATGTTCGCAACGGCACTTCAGCCTTTCATCGAATGGAAAACCAAAAAGGGTTTTAACGTTGTGGAGGCGTATACGGATAACCCAGCGGTAGGAACCACCACAACTTCCATTCAGGCTTACCTTGAAGGTATTTATAATACCCCTCCGGGCGGTTACAATGCGCAAAGTTTTGTTTTGTTCGTTGGCGATGTAGCGCAGATTCCAACCTTCAGCGGAACAGCCGGTAGCCATGTTTCCGATCTCTATTATTGTGAATACACCGGCGATCTGTTTCCCGAGTGTTTTTACGGAAGGTTTTCCGCTAACAACCTCACTGAATTACAACCCCAGATCGATAAAACACTGGAGTATGAACAATTCCTGATGCCCGATCCCGGTTTCCTCGATCAGGTACTGATGGTGGCAGGTGACGACGAAAGTCATGAAGATACGTGGGGCAACGGACAGATCAATTACGGAACACAATATTATTTTAATGCGGCTCACGGTCTGAATTCACATACCTTCCTGCAGGATCCCCCTATGGGAAATAATGGCGTTCACGACAGCATCATTGCCAACATGAACAGCGGGATCAGTTATGGAAATTATTCGGCACACTGCAGCTCCAGTGGCTGGGCTTCACCGAGTTTTACCATTGGTGATATCAGCAGCCTGAACAATGTGGGTAAATATCCGCTGCTGGTCGGAAACTGTTGTTTGTCGGTCACCTTCAACACCTCCTGTTTTGGAGAAGAAATTTTGCGGGCGGAAAACAAAGGAGCACTCGGATACATCGGCGGATCGAACAGCACATACTGGGATGAAGATTTCTGGTGGGGTGTCGGATACGAATCGATCTCTGCCAACCCGGTTTACAATGCCGCTCATCTTGGTGCCTACGATCGTACATTCCATGATATGGGAGAGCCGCTCGCCGAGTGGTACATCACACAAGGACAAATGCCGGTTGCCGGAAACCTGGCCGTTACGCAGGCCGGTTCAAGCCTCGAAACCTATTATTGGGAGATTTATCATTTGATGGGCGATCCATCGGTGATGATCTATTTGGGCGAACCACCGGTGACCAACGCAACCTATGCTGCACTGATGCCTCTTGGATCAACTGCTTTCACCGTCAATACACATCCCTATGCTTATGTGGCTATTTCGAAAGGTGGTGTTTTGCATGGAGCTGCCATAGCGAATGCTTCGGGTGTGGCTGAAGTAATGCTCGATCCGATCACGGTTCCGGGTGCTGCTGACATTGTAGTAACCCGGCAAAACGGCCAACCCTTCATGGGAACTGTTACCGTGGCTTCACCCACCGGTCCTTATCTTTCTCTTGAAGGATTTACGATTGATGACAATACCGGAAACAACAACGGAGAGGCCGACTACAACGAATCATTACTGCTGGATGTGAACCTTGAAAACCTCGGAAGTACAACAGCTACTAATGTTTCAGCCCTGCTTTCAACTGCTGATTCCTATGTTGCCATTTCGGATGATGCTCAAAACTGGCCCGATATTCCGAATGGTACAACTTCGCTGCAAACGGACGCTTTTGCGTTTACCGTTTCGGATGATGTACCCGATCAGCATGTTTGTGATTTTCAGTTGGAAATAACCGACGGAACAGACACCTGGAATGCCGAATTCAGCATCACGATCAATGCCCCCTTCATCGAAGCGGGTGCACTTACCATTGATGATGCCGTTGGTGGAAACGGAAACAACCGACTCGACCCGGGTGAAACAGCCGATGTGATCATATCCGTGATGAATAATGGCCAAAGCACTTCCCCGGCTGCGTTAGCTTTGCTCACTTCTACCAATCCTTTTATTTCGCTTTCGTCAGGAATTGCCAATCCCGGTACACTTGGTTCGCAAACTTCAACCGATGTTGTTTTCACCATTTCGTGTGATGCAGGAACACCTGTCGGAACTGCCGTTGACCTGATCCTGGATGTTACAGCCGGAAATTATGGATGTTCTGAAACGTATTATCGCTCTGTCGGGCTGGTATTGGAAGATTGGGAAACCGGTGATTTTTCTATTTTCCCCTGGACCATGTCAGGAAATGCCGACTGGAGTGTAGTTACAACTGAAAATTACGAAGGGCTTTACAGTGCCAAATCGGGAACCATCACACATAATCAATCCTCTGAGTTGAGCATCACCGTTGAGACCACCACTACTGATGACATTTCATTTTTCCGCAAAGTTTCATCAGAAAGCGGATATGATTATTTGCAGTTTTGGATGGACGATACACAATTGGACGAATGGGCCGGAGAGGTTGACTGGAGTGAAGTAAGTTTCTCAATTCCTGCCGGGGTACATACATTTAAATGGATTTACGATAAGGATGGCTCCGTATCCAATGGCTCCGATTGTGCCTGGGTCGATTACATTGTTTTCCCGCCGATTGCACCGATGCAGCCTGAAATTTCCGTTGCTCCTACATTTCTTGATTTTGGAGATATAATTATCGGACAAACGGCAATCGTTCCATTCGAAATTGAAAATACAGGCTCGCAAACCCTCACGGGAACGGTTACTTCACCTCCCTCCGGATTTATAGTAGCGTTGGGTGTGGGTGATTATAAAAATGCAACCAAAAATGCTGTGAATTTTGCTATTGCTCCAGGGCAAACCCAGGAGATTGAAGTGATCTTCGAGCCGTTAACAACTAACTGCTACAGCGACAACGTTCATATCACCAGCAACGATCCGGAGCAACCTGCCCTGAATGTGGCTGTGACAGGTTGCGGATACAATGGCCCCGACATACTTTATAATCCACAGGAATATGAAAAAACGCTGGCTTTGGGTTACATCGGCACGGAAATATTGAATATTCAGAACAAGGGTGACCTTACGCTGGATTATACGGCACACGTTGTTTATAACAGTTCAAAAGAAATAGCCAATGTGGTGCCGGCCGATGGTGTATACAATACAGGGTCGTGTACTTCCATCGAAAAAACCGAAACCAGCCTTGTAAGTGCCTTTCCCACTGAGGAAGCCGGTTGGATGAAGTTTGATATCAGCGATATTCCGGTGGGCGCTACGATCAATAGCCTCACTTTTCATGGGTATGTAAATGCTACTAATTATCCTTACTGGAGTATGACGCCTATATCCTCAGATCCGGTTACCACCGATGCAGCTACGTTGCACGCCGATATTGCCGCTGAAGCTTCCACCGGATATTATTTATTTCAGAATGAAACGAGTTCATATACTACAGGTTGGAAAACACACACATTGCCTGCAAATGCCATCGCTGATCTGGAGGCTTCGCTTTCTCAGGGATGGTTTGCCGTTGGAATTGTGAGCCGCGATGGCAGTTCAACCTACTACATCAAATTTGATGGCTGGTCGGATGCCAATCCACCTTATATTGAAGTGGACTACACGTATAACCCGCCTTACACATGGTTACAATTGAATGATGAGCATCAGGTTTCAGGTTCGGTGCTTACGAATGAAAATATCGACATCAATGTGAAATTTGATGCAAATAATTTGGCCGGAACTTATTTTGCCGACATTGTTTTTACTACGAATGATCCGGATTTGATGAATTTTTCCATTCCGGTTACATTGCATGCACTCGTACCTTATGAATTTGGTGCCACTGTATATTTGCAGGGTGTGTATAACGGTTCGGGTATGAGTACATCACTCAATACAAATGGGATGATCCCATTACAACAACCCTTTAACGTTGAACCCTTTAATTATGATGGAACGGAAGTAATCCCGGGTGAAATCCCAACCGACGTAGTGGATTGGGTTTTAGTTGAATTAAGAGATGCTCCCGATATGGCATCCGCTACTCCTGCAACCACTATCGGTAGACAGGCTGCCTTATTGAAAAATGATGGAAGTTTAATCGGACTCGATCCCGATTTCCCCGAAGTGGTTTTTTACGGGCTTGATTATTCCTATGATTTCTTTATGGTGATCTGGCACCGGAATCACATCGGTGTTATCTCAGCATATGATATGGGTGGTTTTAACGGTTACTGGAGTTACAATTTTACTGCCCCGGTAACTGGTGGATCAGGTGGCGCTTACGGACAGGTAGAACTTAAACCCGGTGTATTTGGTATGGTTGCCGGCGATGGTGATTGCGATGGCGAGATTACCTCTATGGACATTGCAGGATGGAAAACCGAAGCCGGAACTCATGGCATGAATAATTACGACCAAAATATGGACGGAGAGGTTAACAACCTCGATAAGGATGACTTTATGATACCAAACATGGGCAGCGGCTGCCAGGTGCCCGAGTAAAGTTTTCATGAATTAAAAGTTACATTTAAAAGGTTTAAATATGAAAAAGTATTTAACTACTGCAATAGTTGTTTTACTATCTACATTACTTACAGGTCAAACCTTGCTGTTTGAAGATTTTACAGCGAACCAAATGCCGCCATCTGGTTGGAGCATTAATGGGTATCCCAGCCAGTGGAGTACCAAACAAACAAATAATGCCGGCGGAACATATCCCGAGGCTATGTTTACATGGGTTTCGGCAACGAGTACTTCCCGGTTGATAACATCAACGATTGATGTTTCGGCCTATGATCAGGTAACCATCAGGTTCAGACATGCCCTCGATGACTATTCAGGAACGGGATATTCAATTGGTGCTGCCGTGAGTTTATCAGGAGGGGGTTGGAATACCTTTTGGCAGGTAAGTCCTAACACCAATATCTCTGCAGAGGAAGTAGAAGTAAATTTGGATGTATCTGTTCATAATACATTGATCCTGAGTTTTTTTGTAACAGGCAATTTTTACAACCTCGATTATTGGTACATCGATAACATCGAAGTTTTTTCACCTTACACCACTGATGCTTCACTTACCAGCCTTGATGTCTCAAATAAAATACCGGTAAATAAAAGTGTGGAAGGTACGATCAGGAATGAGGGACTTTCAACGATTTCAAGTTTGACCATAAACTGGAAAACCGGAAATGAAGCTATCCATTCAACAGATTTTACGGGTTTGAATATTCCTTACGGTGAAACAATTGATTTTACGTGTGATGGAGGAATTTACAAACCGGCAGGAACCTATGGTCTTGAGGTATGGATTGAAAATGTGAACGGATCACCGGATCAAAATTCCGGCAATGACATGATCAGTAAAACCATTCAGGTTTTAGAAGGCGTTGTGGTTCCAAAGATTCCAATTTTTGAAGAGTTTACCAGTTCTACGTGTCCGCCTTGTGCTACTTTCAATACCAGCTTTGTTCCATGGGCCGAAACAAATCACGATGATATTACTTTATTAAAGTACCAGATGGACTGGCCGGGTAACGGTGATCCGTATTACACAGCCGAAGGTGGTGTGCGTAAATCGTTTTATGGTGTGAGTTGGGTTCCATGGTTGGTGGCAGATGGTTCAACCATCGATACCGATATGGGACTGGTTCAAAATGCGTATAATAATGCACAGAGCCAGACAGGTATGGTGAAGATATGTTCCGGATTTTATCTCAGTGGAACCAACATGACCATCAATAGTCATTTCCTTCCATTGACGGATATTTCGAATGTACGCATTCAGGTGGGTGTTTTTGAAAAAGTAACGACTGAAAATACCGGAACAAATGGCGAAACGGAATTTCACCATGTGATGATGAAAATGGTTCCTAATGCCTCCGGAACTATTGCCGGTTTTTCAGAAGGGGTACCTTACACACTGAACCAATCTGTAAACCTTGCCGGGACAAACATTGAAGAATTCAGCGATTTGGGTGTTGTGATCTTTTTACAGGATAATTCAACCAAACAAATTTATCAATCGGCGTATGCTGAACAAAATGCAGTACTTACAAATAATGCCAACCTGGAAAGTTTGTACGTGAATGGTGAGCCTGTTGTGAACTTCGATCCGGAAGTAATAAATTATAATGTTGAATTGCCTTTTGGCACTGTAGATATTCCGGAAGTTTTTGCCACATCGCAGGATGAACAGGCTACAGTAGTTTTTAATTCTGACTTTTCTCTGCCGGGTTCAGTTGCGATCAATGTTTATTCTTCCGATTTTAGCACCATCAATACCTACACGGTAAATCTTTCGGTATCTGCAACATATTATCTTGATCTTACTGTGCTGTTAGAAGGTCCATTCAATGGTTTCGGCATGAATACGAAGTTGAATCAAGCGGGGCTGATCCCGCTATCACAGCCGTACACTGCCAGCCCCTGGAATTATACCGGTACTGAAAACGTAACTACAATACCTAATTCTGACATTGTTGATTGGCTCCTGATCGAAGTACGTGATGCATCCCTGGCTTCCGGTGCAACGGCATCCACAACCATTGCCCGAAAAGCAGTTTTTGTAAAAAAGAACGGAAAGGTGGTTTCGATGGATGGAAGCAGTATGCCGGCATTTGATATTCCTTTTAGTGAAAATATATTTGTGGTAATACGTCATAGAAACCATCTTGATATCATGTCGAACCATGCACTTCAAAATACAGAAGGCGTTTTTGAATATAATTTCAGTACATCTGTCAACCAGATTTACGGTGAAGATGCCGGATGCAGTCAGCTGGGAAGCAACACCTGGGCAATGTCAACAGGAGATCCGGATGGAAACAACACGATCAACAGCAATGATATTGATGTTTCCTGGTATCTCTCTGCCGGAAACTCGGGATATTCGCCGGCAGATTTAAACCTGAACGGACAAACGGATAACAGGGATAAAGATGATTCTGTTGTTCCAAAAATTGGTAAATCATCACAGGTTCCTGAATAATTGCACGAAAGAATATTCCATTTGAAATTTAAAACCTGTTATCGATTTGATAACAGGTTTCTTTTTTTCATTCCCAAAAGCTTCACATATGTTACGAACGTAATTTTATTTGCTAAAAAGTTGACATTGAGGCTAATTTTTGTTAACTTTATTGGCCTTTTTTCGTAGAAATTTAAAAACCGCTAAACTTACTCACATTGGAAACTAAAAAACTATTTATCCGTCTCAGAATACTTCTCAACGATGTTATTGATTTCAACAAAGGAGCATTTTTTGGAATACGAGCCCTCGACCCTGAAGTGATCAGGTTATGGGAAGAATACAACGAAATCAGAAATTTGCTTGCCCAATCGTATCCCCTTATGTTCAGAGAATTTCCTCAACTGGAATGCCCGGATCCTTATCTTGCAACTTCCAACAGTTTTTATTATGAAGGTACCATGATCTATAAGCCCGAACATTTCGCCACCCTGCGGCTTGAGTTAGAAAAAATGCTTGAAACATTAGCTATGGTTGGTAAAAGGGAATCAGCATGATGTATCACTAAATCTTTTCACTTTTTTTAAATCTTCTGATTATTGTAAAAAAGACTATTTTTGTAATTGAATAGACGATCGTAAACAATTCAAAAAACATCCATGAGTTGTGCTGCTTTTTGTTCTATCCGCATTTTATAAACTTTAAATTATTTTTTTTATGAACATTTTTGTTGCAAAGTTGGGTCCTAATACCACCAATGAAGACCTGCACGAAATTTTTTCGAATTATGGCGAAGTTGTTTCAGCCAAAGTTATTATGGACAGAGACACTGGTCAGTCGAAAAGGTATGGATTTGTTGAAATGGCTAACGACGACGAAGGTTACAGTGCCATTCAGGGATTAAACGAATCTGAATTGGACGATAACCGGATCGTTGTTAAAAAATCTGAGCCCCGTGCTTCTAATCATGGAGGCGGCGGAGGAAGAGATAATCGCCGCAGACAAGGAGGATTCAGAGAAAGATCCAGGTATTAAGACCTGAAAAGTACATTGAAAAAGGCCGGAATTCGTTCCGGCCTTTTGTATTTTATTATTGTAAAACATCATTTAACAGCGCATTAAACTGTTTTACCGGGATATACTTTTAACGCTTCCTCAAGACACTGCATGGCGTTTTTTAAATCTTCCACATTTAAAACATAGCTTATTCTTACCTCGTTCAGGCCCTTACCCGGTGTAGCATAAAATCCCGTAGCCGGAGCGAGCATCACGGTCTGCCCCTGGAAATCAAAATCTTCAAGCAACCACTTACAGAATGTATCCGAATCATCAACAGGTAGTTTTGCCACCACGTAAAATGCCCCTGAAGGATTTGGGCAATAAGCACCTTTCATTTGATTGATTGATTGTACCACAACATTTCGCCTGGCAATATATTCTTCCATCACTCCAGTAAAATATTCCGGTGGAGTGTCGATGGCTGCCTCGGCAGCAACCTGGCCAAAAGTTGGCGGGCTTAATCGCGCTTGTGCAAATTTGATCGCCGTAGCCATTAATTCTTTATTTTTTGAGATCATCGCCCCGACACGAACTCCGCAGGCACTGTATCTTTTTGATACCGA
>JAGQVF010000087.1:23562-39953 GCA_020438135.1 Bacteroidales bacterium
CGGTAAACCTCATCAGCAAATAGAAAAAGATCATGTTTCAATACGATTGCCCGAAGCACTTCCAGTTCTTCTCTGGAATAGAGATAGCCTGTTGGATTATTCGGATTACAAATGATGATGGCTTTGGTACGAGGTGTAATTGCTTTTTCGAATTCAGCGATCGGGGGTAGCGCAAAACCCGTCTCGATGCTTGAAGGGATAGGCACAACCTTTACTCCGGCATTTATAGCAAATCCATTATAATTGGCATAAAATGGTTCGGGAATGATTATTTCATCGCCAGGATCCATACATGAATTCATAGCAAAGAGAATTGCTTCCGAAGCCCCCGCACCGATAATGATATCATCGGCTGTTATATCGATATTGTATTTCCGGTAATATTCTACAAGTTTTTTTCTGTAAGATAAAATTCCGGCTGAGTGGCTATATTCAACCACTTTCTGATCGAAATTTCTGATGGCATTAAGTGCTACCTCCGGTGTTTCAATATCAGGTTGTCCGATATTCAGGTGATAAACTTTTGTACCCCGTTTTTTTGCAGCTTCCGCAAAGGGAACCAACTTCCTGATAGGAGAAGCCGGCATTTGTTTTCCTTTTTCCGATATTCCTGGCATTTTATTATGAATTAATTGTTATTATATTAACAGGGCAAATTTATGTTTTTTTTAGTAAAACCATCAATCGGCATAAAAAAACCGGCATTGTTCAATGCCGGTTTTAATTTTATATTTGGGGGAGTTTTATTTGTTAACCGGACTGGCTTCACGGTCCATCTTTTTTTCAGGCATTGAACTTTGGTTTGAGGCCAAAACTTTACCTTGAATTCTCAATGTTACCGGTGAATCGGTTGCATTGCTGTAAACATGAATCGTTTTGTTAATTACCCCGACCCTTTTGGTATCGTATTTTACTTTGATAATTTCAGAATTACCGGGTAAAATAGGCTGTCTTGGCCATTCTGGTACAGTACAACCACAACTCGAACGAACGTTGCTGAGGATCAGCGGTTCTTTACCTTCATTTGTAAATTTGAACTCACATTTGCCGTCGCCGTGTTGGTTAATATCACCGTAATCATGAACCAGTTTGTCGAATACAATTTGAGGTGCATTCGGATTGGCATCAACGGTTTGCGCTTGTTGTGCAGAAACAGCACGATCATTTTGAGCCTTTGCAGATTTATCAGCACTAACCTGTGCAGAAGCTGATAAGAAAAATAACATGGAGATACTTAAAGATAATACCAGTTTTTTCATATTGTTTTGTTTTTAGAGTTATCGATTTTACAAAATTAGATATATACTCAAATACCACTCAAATACTTAACAATTTTTTACAAGTGTAAAAATTTGTAAACGACCATTTATCAGACAAACAATTTGATTGATACCGACCTGTAACCTCCAAATTAGCAATTGCAATGATATATCCACAGGAGGTGTAGAGAAAACGGATTTATCGGTATTTTGTTTAAAACCGGTTAAATTCCCAGAAGTGCTTGCCAATCCGACTCTCTATTGGATATTAGGTTCAGAATGTAAGACAACGTACGACATTTTAATTATTTTTGCTTCTTCACAAATAAAAAAACAATGTATAAAAACGCAGTTATCTTTTCATTGGTTATCGTATTGATGGCTGGTTTATCCTGTTCGCGATCGATCAATTCAGGAAGCAATCAATCGGATAATAAAAATCAGGAAGAAAAAATGTCTGAAGGACAAAAAGTTGCCGGGCCACCTGTTTATATTTACAAAACACGGAATGATTATTACGATAAAGTTCCCGTAACCCTCTCGGATGATCAGTCCGGAATTGTTAGTTATCCCGATATCAGGGATGTTTATAAAGGAGGCGAACCGGCTTATCCCACAAAGCTTGAAGGAGGATTTTTGCTCGACAACCGGGGAATTGATCAAAATACAGCCTTTTTATCGGTAACCTATGAAGAATATGCTGCCCTTCCCAAAACTCCTGACGCTCAAAAATTATATGACATGATCCTTGACAAGGATCCTTTTACCGAACTTTACCATTGTGGTAGCCGTTTTCAATTTAAAGACCTCGTTCCGGAACTAAATGCGATGATACGTGAGAATCGGTTATCAGCATGTGAAAAACTGAAGTAGAAAAATAATTTTCCTTTTGGTTTCCGGGAATTTTGGTTTGATCTTTCGCAAAATGATGAGAAACTACAAGGCCCGTTACATACCTGTTTTATTTGGGGCAATGTTTGTTGCAGCAATGTTTGTCGCAACCGCATGCAAAAAGCGGTTTCCAAATGTTGAAACAATTGAGGTTGCTGCAACAGATACTTCCGATATCATTGCTATTGATGATAGTTTGGTAGTGCCGGTAGATTACATTCATGTGTTTCCACTTGATAAACTGAGCACCGAATCGAGGAAAAGAAAGTTTATCGACATCATGTTGCCTTCCATACTGGTTACCCGGTTTCAACTTGTCCAGCTCCGCGACAGAGTGCTTGATATTGAGCGACTCGATAGTTTAGAGCGTTCGCATGATCAAATGCAATTGATCGATACACTCCTTGTGAAATACAAATCTCAGGATATTGAAGAACTCAGTGAAAAACTGATTCCGCATCCGCCAAGTATTGCCTTGGCACAGGCAGCCCTGGAGTGCGCCTGGGGAACCTCCCGTTTTTTTTATGAGGCCAATAATCCGTTTGGCATCTGGTCATTTTTTGGTGATGAACCCCGTATTTCTTCACTTCAACCACGGGATGGAAGCCAGGTGTATTTAAGAAAATATTCATCGCTTAAAGAATCGGTCGAAAACTACTATTTTGTGATCTCCACCGGACCCTACAAGGAATTCAGAGAAAAAAGATTAAGCAGTTCCGATCCATTCGAATTAATTCCCTACCTGTATAATTATTCTGAAATGCGTTCGGCATACGTAGAGATGGTTCGGGATATCATCCGGCAAAATAATCTTGAAAAATATGATAATTACCAGATTGAGCCCGATTATATCCGCGATTAGTTTTATGTCGGAGCAATGGAATATTGTTGAAATTTTCTATTTTTACCTCTCATCTTTTATTGATATCCATGGAAGATCTTTTATACCAGATTTTTAGTGACATCCCAAGACAGGGTCCAGGCAGTCGTTTCTCAACATTGCAGGCAGCCCGGTTGATCACTGATGTTCCTGAAGAACCCGTTATTCTCGATCTTGGATGTGGTACAGGTGCACAAACGCTTGTAGTTGCAAGTCACTTTGGCGGAAAAGTGTATGCAGTCGATAACTTTAAGCCTTACCTTCAAATCCTTGAACTGAATGCTATCAAATTCGGGTTGAATGAAACGATCGTTTGCCGGCCCGGAGATATGTTCAATCTTGATTTTCCGGAAAACTATTTTGATATAATCTGGGCTGAGGGTTCGGTATATATACTTGGTTTTGCAAATGGACTTAAATCACTAAAGCCCCATCTGAAAACGGGCGGATATGTTGCCGCAACTGAAATTAGCTGGCTCAGAGAGGATATTCCCGACGACCTCGCTGCATTTTGGGAAATCGAGTATCCTGATATGAAAACCCTAGCATCGAATCTGAAAACTGTTGCTGCCTCAGGTTATCAATTGGTGGATTATTTTGCTCTGCCGCCTACCGCCTGGTGGGATGAATTTTATACCCCGCTTGAAAAAAGACTTGTAAAACTTAGACAACAATTTGATGATGACGATGAAGCCCTTGAGCTGATAGAACTTACACAACTTGAAATAGACTTGTACAGAAAATATCCTGATTATTATAGTTACATATTTTATATCCTTAGAAAAAACTAAACTTCATGAGATTAATAGGAAACCTGATATGGTTTGTTTTCGGAGGTTTTGTGATAGCCATCGAGTATTTAATCAGCTCATTGCTATTGATGGTTACCATAATAGGAATACCGTTCGGATTGCAAACACTTAAACTCGCATCACTGGCTTTGTGGCCTTTTGGCCGACACCCCGTACTGCTCGATTCAGCACACGGTCCACTCGCCACCATCATGAATATTTTGTGGCTGTTGTTGGGTGGTATTTGGATTGCTGTATCGCATGCTTTATTCGGTTTGTTTTTTTACATAACCATTGTAGGAATACCCTTTGGTAACCAGCATCTTAAACTTGCCGGTGTGGCACTAATGCCTTTTGGTAAAAGAGTGTAGATATAAGCCGGATCAATCACACCTCTATTATTTTTGTTTCAAACCTTGTTAATATAGTATCTTTACCCCTGTGAAATCATTTTATGTATATGAAAAGAGTAGTAATTGTTTTGTTTATAAGTCTGTTGATCACCTCCGGACATTTGTTTGCGCAAGATGAAAACTTTTTAGGAATTTGTTTGGGTGCAGCACTTCCACAAGGCAAATATGCCGAAAAAAATTATGATGACCCAAGCTCAGGATATGCCAATACCGGCTTTTTGTTCACTTTTGATGCCTCTATATTTCCCGATGATTACCTGGGAATTGGAGCAACAGTAAGTTATGGTAGTAATAATCCCGATAAAAAGCAATTTAAACAGGACCTGATCGGGGATGTTCTTGAACGCTATCCCGGATTTGCCGATTTTGAGGATGAGATTTATTTTGATTACGGAACCTGGCGTTACCTGAATTTTCATGCCGGGCCGGCTATTACCATCCCGGCTGGGATGTTCAATTTTGATATTAGGGGAATGGCCGGGCTAAGCCTGGTTTGGACTCCTGAGCTCAACGTAAATGTAGAACTGGAAGATGGCAGGTCGTTTTCCCGCCGTGTTGACAACAAGGCAATTCCAACCCTCGGATTTACGGTTGGTGGCGGAATCAGGTATGCACTCAGAAATGGCTACGTGCTTCGTTTTATTACAGAATACACAAATTCGAAGCCCACAATCGAAGTCAGGGAGGATGTGATTGATGATGTGCTGGAAGAAAAACAATTGACAACCAACAAGGTCGAAATGCCTCTTAAAAATATCCATATCGGCATCGGAATAGCTTACAATTTTGAAATCTAAACTCTGCTTCCCTCATTTCGAACTCCAATTATTCTTGATCCTATCACTTGCCGACGGATGTAAAATATTTTTATTTTCGTCGCTTCGTTTCTGATTTGCAAACTTTAAAAAGAAATTTATGCGGCTGATTTTATTCTCTGCGGTTTTGATCATTTTATGCAAGGCTGGTTTTACCCAGGAATCATTTCCACCTGAATTTGAAGATCCTGAGATGACAGGTAAAAACAAGTTGTTTCCACATGCTTATTTTATATCATTTCCGAATGAAGAGGCTGCCAATACCCTTGCTCCTGAACATTCACCCTTTTACCAATCTTTAAACGGGACATGGAAATTTAACTGGGTATCAGATCCTTCCCAAAGACCCGCAGCTTTTTATGAAAAGGGTTTTAAAGCTGACAGTTGGGATGAAATAAACGTTCCGGCCAATTGGGAGTTGCTTGGTTACGGATATCCGATTTATGTTAACACTGATTACGAATGGACCAGTAATCCCCAGCCTCCGACAGTGCCACATGATTATAATCCGGTGGGGTCGTATTTGAAAACCTTTAAAATTCAGAAATCATGGAAAAACAAAAGGGTATTTATCCATTTTGGTGCGGTTAAATCAGCGTTTTTTATTTGGCTTAACGGTCATCTGATCGGATACAGTAAGGGTAGTAAAACACCTGCAGAATGGGAGCTAACGAAATATCTCAAAAAGGGTAAAAATACAATTGCACTGCAGGTATACCGGTGGTCGGATGGATCATACCTCGAATGCCAGGACTTCTGGCGGATAAGCGGTATTGAGCGGGATGTTTTTTTATATGCAATGCCTGAAGTTTACGTCGGTGATTTTTTTGCCAGGGCAGGATTGATCAATAATTATGAGGACGGTGATTTTGATCTCACTGTATTTTTAACTGGTAAACCCGAAAGCGACGAAAAATATTCAATAAATGTTAAACTGCTTGATGATAAGAACAAAACGGTATACACAGATCAATCCGAAGTAAATTTTACACTTTTCGGGGCACGGGTTCATTTTAAAAAAGAAATAAAAAAACCCGATCAGTGGTCTGCGGAGATACCGGCTCTGTATACCCTGATGATAAACCTTTTGAAAGATGGTGAAGTGGTGCAGACCATAAAAGAGCAAACCGGATTTCGCACCTCGGAAGTCAAAAACGGACAATTGCTGATCAACGGTAAACCAGTTTTATTAAAGGGCGTCAACAGGCATGAACACGATCCGGTTACCGGTCATGTGATATCCAGAGAATCAATGATCCGGGATATCACCATGATGAAGCAAAACAACATCAACACCGTAAGAACCTCACACTATCCAAACGACCCTTATTGGTACACGCTATGCGATAAATATGGCTTGTATGTGATTGATGAAGCCAATATTGAGTCGCATGGTATGGGTTACGGAGAAGAGAGTCTGGCAAAGAATCTTACCTGGCAGGACGCGCATCGTGATCGTGTTCAGCGAATGGTAGAACGGGATAAAAACCATCCTTCGGTCATTATTTGGTCGATGGGCAATGAAGCTGGCGATGGCCCCAATTTTACCGCTTGTTATCGCTGGATAAGGGAAAATGATGATACGCGTCCGATACATTATGAAAGAGCCGGATTAGGTGCCAACACAGATATTTTCTGCCCGATGTATCCTTCTGTCGGATATCTCGAAAGTTATGGATCAAAAAAGACGGCACGACCTCTGATCATGTGCGAATATGCCCATTCAATGGGGAACAGCACCGGTAATTTACAGGATTATTGGGATGTTATTGAGAAGTATGAGCAGTTGCAGGGGGGATCAATTTGGGATTGGGTCGATCAGGGTTTGTTAAAGACCGATTCATCGGGAAATTCATATTTTGCCTATGGAGGTGATTTCGGTCCTGAAACGGTTCCAGACGATGGCAATTTCTGTGCCAACGGACTGGTGTCGGCTGATCGTAGGCCACACCCCGCACTTGCTGAAGTAAAAAAAGTGTATCAAAATATCAAATTTCAACCGGTTGATCTGAAAAATGGGAAGATCAAAATTAAAAATACCTTCGATTTTTTAAACCTTGACTTTTGTGATCTTTATTGGGAATTGCTTGAAAATGGCAATCCCATCAAAAAGGGCATGGCTTATGAGATCAATGTAAAGCCCGACGAAATACGGGAGTTTCAAATTCCTTTCGATTCAGCAGATTTAAAAGCAGGTAATGATTATTATTTGAACTTATATCTCCGAACCAATAAATCTTATGGCCTTTTACCTTCCGGACACGAAATTGCATCCGAACAATTGAACATCGCGATGGATTGGGAAACAGAACCGTTTCTCACAGACAATTATCAGGTTTTAAAGGTGGCTGAAAACGAAGACCGAATTGATGTGATAGCATCTACCTTCCGGGTGAGTTTCGACCGGCAGCAGGGACGGCTTATCTCCTATAAACACAACCAAAAGGAATTGATCCGGTCCGGTCCGGTACCGAATTTCTGGAGAGCTCCAACCGATAATGATTTCGGTAACGGCATGGAAAAAAGATGTGCTATTTGGAAAGCCGCAAGTCAATTAATTGGGTTTGATAATGTGTCAGTTAAACAACCAGGGAAAGATGAAGTGCTAATAGTTTTTGAAAATCATATTGACCCCATCAAGGGGAAAATAAAAAATGCGTATACAATTTATGGAAACGGTGACATTGAGGTGGAACAATACTTTTTTCCCGATTCGGCCTTATCCAGAAAACGTGCGTATCTCACTGATTCGATGCTTGTTTTTTCAAAAGAGGAACCCATTATGTTGTCAGTTCCCTCAATCGGGGCCGATCAATTAACCGAGTTTACTGTAAGAATGGAGATTGTACCGGAGTCTTTTTCATCTAAAAATGCGCTATGGGAAAATCAATTATGGGCTCCCGGAAAATTGCATTACGAATTCAGGAATGGTCAGCTTGCCCTTTTTCTGCATGGATCCGAATATATTTACTTCGACTATGATTTTGAACCTTTAAAAAAATATGATATAGTTTTGGCTTATAGTGCCCCGTATCGAACGGTTTGGCTATTTGTTAACGGAGAACAGGTCACGAAAAAGAGCCTTTCTACAGCAACAGCACTTGATCCGTCGGGAACAAGTTTTATTGGCGGATTTGATTCGGAAGACCGTTTTTTCCACGGAAAAGTAAAACAATTTGAACTGTTTAATAGACCCCTATCTCCTGAAAATATTCAAAATGATAGCATAGCCGGGTTATACAGGTTGTTGGCTTTTCATGCAACAGATTTCAGTGATAAGCTTCAGGAGGATACCATTTCCCATGAAGGTATTGTAATTATTGAAAGAGATGAAAAAATGCCGGAATTGCCGCGTTTTGGAACACGTTTAGAAATTCCCCAACAATATTCGCTGCTTAGCTGGTATGGTCGTGGCCCCCATGAAAATTACCAGGATCGGAAAACATCTGCCTTTATGGGCATCTATTCATCCACGGTAGAAGATCAATATTTCCCCTATATCCGTCCTCAGGAAAACGGATATCGTACAGAAGCAAGATGGTTAGCATTACAGGATAGCCTCGGACAGGGATTGATGTTTATCGGTTTGCCAAAAATTTCATTCTCAGCGCTTTATTTTACACAAGAGGACCTGGATCAGGGAACTAAACAAAACTATCGGCATACCAATGATCTGGTAGCCCGCGATTTTATTTCATTGAATATCGATTACAAACAAACGGGTGTTGGGGGAGATGATAGCTGGGGAGCGAGGCCTCATCCGCAATATACCCTGGATTACGGAAAATACTCTTATTCCTACATTATACGGCCGTTGAAAGGAAATGAAAAATGCACACAAATGAGCCGGAAAAGATTCAGGTAACAATAAAAAAAAGGCTGCCATATCTGACAGCCTTTTTTCGCCATTGTCAAGATTATTTTACGAGACTGATCTTTTTATTTAAAACTGTTTTGTTTTCTACTGTCACAGTAAGAAAATAAATTCCTTCTTCGAACCTACTCAAATCAATTGTACCGTTATTGGTTACGGTAAAATTTCCAAGTTCTGCACCGGCAATATTTCTAAGGGTAACTTCACCCTTTTCAACACCTGATACATATACATTTCCCGAAGTTGGATTGGGATAAATACGAACTGCTTTTTCCGCATTTGTATTCACACCGATTCCAAAATCAAAATCAACCGTATAGGTATTATGAACAGCAAGGTTTTCACCGTATACATCTATTGTTGTGATACCTGGAATTTCATTGGCAGGCACAACAAGTGACAATCCATTGGGATCTGTGATAACAGCCTCTACCATCGGAACTTCAACGGTACCGGCAGGCACATCATACGTGTAATCGAAAACATCGGGTGAAAATCCGTCAAGAGGTTCTCCATCAACCAAAATAGATGTGAGGGTAGCATCCTCAGCAAATGTTGCCTCTTCGACCGAATATTCCGACTGGAACACTTCGTGGCTGCTATAATTTTGCACAAATACAATTACTCCAAGGTCATCAAATTCTTCAATATTGGTACCTGATAGTTCAACTGTTTCCTCGATTGTGTATGGCATACGGTCCATCAGATCAACTGTGGTGCCATTTGCATCCGGAACCATTTTCATCATCACATGGTGAAATTCTGTTTCGCCGTTGGTAGCCACATTTTGAGTGGTTACATTTTCAAATACCACGATGTATACCCTGAATGCATTAAAATCAGCAAAAGGTAGAATTGTGGTTGTAATTGACATTTCAGTTCCGTTCAATTCATGTGAAGAAATGATACTCATCAATCCCGGTTGCAGGATTGCATTATCGAATGCCGGCTGTACACCACTGAAAACGTATCCAATATAATCACCATTCACATATACGGCAGGAACTGCATTTACACCGTAATAATCTTTACGTACTCCGCCTTCTGCAGTGTAATAAGGATCACCCGAACCCGGCCAGTCCATTTGGTATTTCAACAACCTGATTTGATCGGCATGATTTTCACACCAGGGAACAAATTGGGTGTTGAGTGTTGCACAAGGTCCGCAGGTCGAACTTGTAAACTCTTCGAAGCACGGGATTCTGTCGACTACATGGCTTACCCAGTTGAAATTCATGCTTTTCATATCATTGGAAGGATCCTGGTCCGGTCCGCCATTCACTGATTCGAGCCACAGGTGAAGCGTATAGGATCCGATGGGTTGATTGATCATACCATCGCAGGTAAAATCATAAGTGTCACCAAAATCGAGCGAAAGCCCATTAAATTCAGTATAGGTTACCGGTCCATCATCAACTTGCCAGCCAACTTCAACCGATGTAATTTGATCCATTCCAAAATTTTTAACAACACCTGAAACTTCAGTAGGTTCTCCAAGGTATGGTGAGGTGGTGATCTGACTTAATGAAGCATCAAGATTGAGTTGTTGATAAAGCCAGATATCATCCAGATACCAGAAATCAATGTTGTAAAGGTTTCCATCCAGGTAAAAACAAATCTGGAAATCATCTTCTCCAACGTCAGCATTTGTAATTTCAATGTTAATCAACTCAGGGCCTACATTCGAAGTTGGGTTTATTTCCCAGACTGTATTCCAGGCACCACCACCAGAGCGGGTCGCCACACCGGCTAATGGGCCGGCACCGGAATAATCATCATAAAAATGACGGAATTGAAAGGATACTGAAGTTAAACCTGACAGATCAATTTGGGGAGAAATCAAACGTGTTGTAAAAACCCCGTTAATATAGGTGAATTTTCCTTCCGGAGCAGTTCCCCCGGCTTCACTTGCATTGTTAATCGACCACTGGGCAGCCTGGTTGTCAATGGTCCAGTTTTGAGGAGGCATTGAGCCGCCACTAAAGTCTTCAATCAGATATGTTTGTCCGAATGCAAAAACAGACAAACCGATCAAACAGAGTGAAAGATAAAGTTTTCTCATAATAGTGTGAATTAATTAGTTATTTAAATTTATGGATATCATTTTTGATCTGCAATACAGACAAGGCATCAAAAAAAAAGGTTGTTTGGATAATACATTTATTATTAGCTGTATAAATCAGGTAATCAGTCGGGTATTTGTTCTGTATACACTGTGTTGGGGGTCCAGAAATCATCCTTATCCACATTATCGATTTGGCCGTCGAGGTTAAAATCGCCTGTGTGATACACCGATTCTCCGGCTGAGGGTGCCCATGAATTTGAGAGGTCATCGAAAGTAATAGTACCATCGGCATTGGCATCACCAGAAACCAGTCCGAAAACACCGGCGGCAATTTCTTTAAAACCATTGTTGCCACCCAGAACAGTTCCCAAATGGGTTGTAAAATCATAGAAATATACATCGCTGCCACTGTTTGCGAGAGGTGCAGATGAGATGACTCCAAGGTGATTTCGATGTCTTATCACGAGATAAAGATTGTTTTTGATCGGTAAATTAAAACTAACAAGGCTGTTTCCGTCCAAATCGACCACCGACCCATCCGATTTCAAAAACGCTGCTCTTTGAGCTACCTTTGTTCCCTGGTCAGCAAGTGCGGATGATGTGGTGTCGCGAAGTTCAAGATAAATCCAATCTACAATATCATTGCCGGGAACCGAAAATACCTGTTCGGTTCCGTTGTAATTAAACGGAGGTGAGTTGTATGGTTGATTCAAGGGAACAAGGCCGGCTGGCAAACTATTCATAGATATACCCTGATAAGCCCCTTCGAGATATATTTTTATATCGAGCTGAATGTTGTGAATAACAGGAACAGACAAAGTTGTATGTGCAGCAAAATAATCAGGAATGCCATAGCCGAGATAATCATCCGGATTGGTAGCCTGAGAGCCGCTTTGTTCTATCGCTGCCATGATTTCCGTGTTTTTACGGTTGGGATGAGCCTGCCATAAGCAAGCTACCATTCCGGCTGTGATAGGGCTTGAAAAAGAAGTGCCACTGCTGTAAGAAACATTTCCGCTCCATGCGCTTATAACTGTACTGGATGATCCCTGTGCAACAACATTGGGTTTAACTCTTCCATCGTAGGTGGGACCCCGCGAACTGAAGGAGGCATAATTACCGGAACCGGTTACTGCTCCGATAGAAAAAACGCTGTCACCATCGGCCGGGGCGCCAATATACTGCCATGAATCATTTCCTGAATTACCGGCACTGTTCACAACAAGAATACCTTTGCTCGCTGCCATGTCTGCTCCAATGCTGATAGGTGTTGTGTTTCCATCCATGTCCTGGTAGGTGTGATCCTGCGAAGAATCATCAAATTCAGTATATCCGAGGGATGAGTTTATGATGTCGGCGCCCACACTATCAGCATATTCTGCACCAGAAACCCAATTGAGTTCCTCGATGATATACTCTGATCCACCATCCTCAGTTCTGAGCAAATAGTAGGAGGCCTGGGGAGCAGTACCTACCATTTCACCGGGCAGGTTGGCCCCCATGGTAGATAGAACACTCGTACCATGAGAGTGCGATCCAAAAATATCCGGATTGAGAGGGTCGGCAAAATCCCGGTAACCGAGAATACGATTGTTTAACCACAGAGAGTCGAAGGCATCAATAATATCGGCATTGAGAAAACCGGCATCCAGCACTGCTATTATCATTCCAGCCCCATCATAACCCATATCATGAAGTGCGATGCCATTCAACATATTGATCTGATTGAAAGCCTGGCCGTAGTTGTACGATTCTCCTGACCCTGTGCCTTCACCTGGTTGGTCTTTTTCAACACTGTCCCAAATTTCAGTTTTAAAAAAGGGTTTAAAACTGTTTTCAACTGTAGTGCCACCATTTAAGGCATCTACAGAGGACACATAGGGTAATGCATTGATGGCAGAAAGAATTGTAGGACTATTTGCAAAAATGGTAACAGAATTAAACCATTTGGATACATTTAAAATAGTGGCGCCTGTATTTTCAACACCGGCGACAAAAACAGGATCAACCGGCAGATCGTTCTCAACAATGGCTATTCCCTGATTTGTTCTGCGGTCGATTGCTTTTTGCGATAAAAAGGCCTCAGGCGAATCGATCGAAAAGGGTGTATTGTTTTTATCAGTGAATTTCACCCAATATTTATCAGGTGCAACCTGTCCTATTATTAAAAAAGGGATAATCAGTTGCAGATAAATTAGTGCGTATGAGATTTTCATAATAATGTTTTTTAAGAATTTGTAAAAATAATAAAGATAAAGGTTATTAAAAGTTGTTGGTTTGACAGTCAGGAAGATTTTATGTTAAATTTCCAAATTTTGGAAAAATCATTGCTCTGTATTGATATATTGTGGTACTTTTGAAAATCAAATTGAATTAAGGGAAGTAAAAGTTTGATTATGATCAGGTTGCTGGTAGCTGACGACCACGAATTGTTTATTGATGGCCTCAGGTCTGTGTTAAAATCTGTGAAAGATATTACAATCATTGCGATGGCACACAATGGTTATGAAGTATTACAAAAACTAGAAAATGCTGATTTTGATATTGTATTACTTGATATCAACATGCCTGACATGAACGGCCTGGAGTGTGCTAAAAAAATCATTCAAAAAGAAATTCAAACAAAAATCCTGATTCTTTCCCAATATGGCGACTCCAGGTTGATTGAACGTTTGATGAAACTTGGGATAGATGGATACCTGTTGAAAAATGCATCAAAAAATGAGATAATTGAAGCAATCAGACAGGTTTATAAAGGTGACCGCTATTTTAGTGAAGAAGTTAAAACAGAGGCACCGGAAGCAGCTTTTAGAAAGAGCAGGTTTAATTATTATGAAACGGACTTTTCGAACCGGGAAAAAGAAGTCCTGAACCTGATTTGTCAGGGTAAAAAAAATTCGGAAATTGCTGAAATCCTTGATTTAAGTATTCATTCGGTTGAAACTTTCCGACAACGAATTATGACTAAATCCGGGATGCACAACACCGCAGAATTGGTGAAATGGGCAGTGATAAATGATTTGATTGATTGAGAATCCTTTGTTATAAATTTTTTATTTGTGGCAACAAGTTGCTACAAATGTATTATTGTGACAATCTATTTTTGAATTATTTCCGGGTATTAAAACCTGAATAAGAGAATTCAAATCAATGTTTAACTTCCAAAAATGTCAAATCATGAACAATTACAAACCTTACGGTTATCTTTACAAAAGAGAATCAGCTCCTAAAATTTTAAAAGCATGTTTTGTAGCCAAAATCCCGGAAGGGAAAAAAATTACGTTGGTTTCAGGGGATCCAAATACCGATCGGGATAAAACTTTTATTCGTTTTGATGTTGAAAATGATCCGAACCAAAACGAAAGCCGCCAGGTAGAAAATGAATACGAGATCAGTTGGGATGGACAGTACCATGAAGTGGAAATTGTTATTGGTGATGGTGAAAGTACAGGTGGGAAGCTTGTTCAAACCACAGCCGTCGCAGAAGAATTGTAATTCAATATAGTAAATTAATATTACTTTCGGGGTTGTAAATGTTTAAAACGCCGTTTGTATGAAGTTTAATCTTCAGGTTTCACAACCCTGGCTTATTTATGCAATTATTATCCTTTTCCATTGCACTATCCTAATAGTATTTGCAGAGGGAAAATCAGATTCAGTTAGTGAATTTCCAAATAAATTTAGCAACGCCGAAGAATTGCAACTCAAGGGCATTGCCTGCTATAAAGGAGGTGATTACGATTCAGCTTTGATATATATCACAAAAGCGATCGATCTTTTTAAATTGAAAAATAACATTTCGCAGGAAGCCAGAAGTTATAATATCCTGGGCAGTTTATACAGACGAACCGGAAAATCCGATGAGTCTATTGATATGCATAAAAAGGGGCTTGGTATGTTCAGGCAAATTCATGATACGGCTGGCATAATCAATTCTTATAATTTCCTGGGGGCTGTCTATGCAAATGCTGCTCAATACGATAGCGGGATTTATTACTATTTTAAATTGATCAGGTTGAGTGAAAAATTTATGGATGACAGAAAATACATTGCCGGAATCATCAATCTCGCAAACGCTTATATGGATATGGATGAATACGAAAAAGCCATCACTTATCTAAAAAAAGCAAGGGAAATTACCCTTCAAAAAAACTTTACTGACTATACTGCTTTGATCTATGAGAAACTGGGAATAATTGCCTCTGACCTGAATCAGTTTGATTCTGCTAGATATTTCTTTCAGGAAGGGTTTGATATCTACAAACAACTGAATAATGTAGGTGGAATGGGAAATATCCGAAATAACCTGGGGGTTTTATTTAATCGACAGGGAAATCTCGATAGTGCCCTTTACAATTATAAACAGGCCCAAAAATATTTTAATATAATTAATTACACTGACGGTGAATTCTCTGCGTATATAAACATGGGGGTGTTGTATGAACAAAAGGGAGAGTTGCATAAGACTTTAATGCTTTATGATTCTGCCCAAAGAATTGTTGATGAAATGGGTAACAATGAAAAAATACTTGTTCTATATGAAAACTACTATCGTGCCTATAAAAATCAAAATCAGCCTAAAAAAGCATTATCATATCTTGAAAAATATGTGACACTTAAGGATTCACTGTTTAATATTGAAAAAACAGAGGCCATTACAGATCTCGAATTAAAATATGAAAAAGAGAAAGACCAGGCTAAGATTCTTACTCTTAAGAATCAGAATTTGAAAAAAGATCTGCAACTTAAGAAAGAATCGTTGAGAAAGAATATGTATTTATCCGGATCGGCAATCTTGCTGATTGTCATTATTTCGATTGTTGTGTTTTACAAGCAACGGATCAGAAAAAACCGATTTTTAGCTGAGCAAAAATTGTTAAAAGCGGAAGAGGAGAAAAAATTCACAGCTACACAATCGCTTTTGGAAGGACAGGAGGAAGAGCGATTCAGGATATCGAGAGAGCTTCACGATGGGGTAGGGGTGTTATTATCCACTGCTTCACTGTATATGAGTAACCTGGCAGAAGAATCAGCGGACGAACAAAGGGAACTCGTGGTAAAAGCCCACCAAATAGTTAATGATGCAAACTCAGATGTAAGGAAGATATCCAGAAATTTAATGCCTTCTGTTCTTGCAGTTCATGGCCTGGACGATGCGTTGTCGGACCTGGTGGAAAATTTTGACATGCTTCCTGGCAAATCCGGTGAATTTAATTCGGAAGGCAGTCCTATTGAATTGGGAAAAGCCAGGCAAGTGATGATTTACCGACTTGTACAGGAGATGATAAGTAATACCATTAAACATGCTGATGCGGAAAACCTAAGCCTGGATTTGGTTTATGGAATCAACAGTATGACCTTAAATTATCATGATGATGGAATAGGTTTTGATTTCGATAAGGA
>JAGQVF010000088.1 GCA_020438135.1 Bacteroidales bacterium
GCTTTTACAATTCACACAAACCAAAGCAAAAAAGAGCCCCACCAAAGCAGGGCCCTTTCAAAGCGCAGAAGTCAATTCGCATTATTCCGGTATGATTATAAACGTTCCGCGGTTCCACCACCAAAGGTCATTCTTATCCTTATTATCAACGGTACCATCCATGTCTGCATCACTTTGCAGGTAGCCCGTTTGTCCCGTTTGGATCTGCCATGTACCGGTTTTGTCGGCATCGGTGATGCTGCCGTCTGCATTCATATCGCCGCCCACCAGGCCAAAATTACCATCGCCTATATAGACCTGCACATTGCCAAACGCCTGCGATTGCGCTGATGAAAAATCGTAACTGTAGGTTCCGTCGAAAAGCGGCAGGGCCAGGTTCGACATCACAGGCAGGTGGTTCCGGTGCCACACGATCACAAACAGGTTGTGATTGATGATCTGTTTGAAATCGGGGCTTGAACTGCCGTCCAGGTTTACGATAGAGCCATCACTCAGCAGGAAACCGGCTTTTCGTTCAAGCTGTGTAGCCTCCGTAGCCGAAGCTGCATCGGCCGCATCCCTGATTTCAATCAATATCCAATCGACTACGTTGGGAGGTATGGCAGTAACAGATTCCGACCCGGAGTAATTCCACGGTGCTGTGTTGAAAGGTTGGACAAGCGGTATCACCGAAGCAATTTCAGTTTGCATGCCGGCACTTCCGTAAGGCCCTTCAAGGTAAGCTTTCAATTGAACCTGAAAACCGGATACATCCCAGTTGACGCGGTTATAAGGATCGTTCTCAAAACCTTCTCCTTTAAAGTCGCCGTTGGAGTCATACAGGGTGATGCTTCCCGAATTGTTTGTTTTAGTAACGTTGTAAGCACTTCCCCAGGTATTGTCAGGGAAAACGGGAGATGCTATCTCAATATCTTCCACACTTTCGGTGGTGATCAGTGAACCTCCTGATGCTCCGTTTCTGAATGTACAGAATTTAAGGGGATAATCCTGTGAGATGTTCGCATTGTCGAGGAAGTACACGCCCTGACCCGACATATACTCGAAAATGGCATATTCGCCACCGAGATTTCCATTGCTGACGATATTAAAATTATAATATCCTATAGAATTTCGGGTTACCAGGGTGGGTTGGGTTTCGGTTCCCAGGGCAAGCAGCCTGCCACCGCTGATGGTTAGGTTGGCGTTGTTTTCGAGTTTTAAAGCTGTGCCGCCATCCAAATATAATTCGCCTCCCGAAATTGAAAGTTCGTCAGAAACCTGCATGTTCAGGCCGGTTGCCGTAACGAAGCCTTCATACAAATAAAATGCGGAACAGGAAAAATCGCCGGAAAGATAATAATGGTCGGTTGGACTTTCCGGGATCACTTCAATATCTCCATAGGTGGAAACTGCCGGGCTGAGGTTTGTGAATGTTGTTCCTTCCGGACCTGAAAGGAGCAGATAACCGGTGTCATCTTTCCATCCTCCGGGCGGTTGAACCGTGAAATTGCCGTAAACCTGATGTTGCAGACCGGTGGTTCCATAATTCCAGATGCCGCTTTCGATGCTTAGTTCATTGTTCACATTGATGTTGTTATTCGGCACAAAGTCACCGCTAAGCTTATCGATGATCAGGTTGTAAAATTCCTCCCTGGGTGCATTGGTATTTAAGTATTGCGGATAAGTTCCTGTGAAGGTAACCGTGGAAGTTCCGGGATAAAATCCCTGGTAAGCGTTGTTGGATGTGTTTTGATTGTCCCAACCCGACATCAGCCTAATTTCAACATTTCCGGCCAGGTCATCAACGCTTAGTCCGGCTTCATTTTGAATGGTTAATGCACCTGAAATGGTTAGGCTGGCATTGTTATTCAATTTTAAGGTTCCATCGTTGATCAAACAATGTTTATTAAGCGAAATATCGACTCCGGGGGAAATTTCGAGGTAGTTACCGGGGCTGAAGGTTTTTTCAATAATCAGGGTGTGAAAGGTTTCATCACCCGGAATGGAAGCGGGTTTTTCCGAATAAAATGTGACTGATCCGCCCGAAATGGTTGTGTTGGCATCTCCGGGATAATTGGCCCAGTCTTTTCCGATATAAATATCATTATTCGTTGAAGAGAAAAAGCCGCTTGAAAGAATGAAATCATCGAGAATGGTTACATCTGAAATGAGTTGGGTTAAACCGTTGTTTTTAACAAAACATTCGTTCAGGTAACATCCCTCAGCAAGATTAATGGTTGCAGTGCCCTGACTCGTGAAAGCCATTTGGCCGCCATCCTGCCTGAAGATATCGACGATGGGAGCATCGAAGTTGCCTCCTGTTTTAAAAAATCCACCAGTCAGGGTTCCGTTAAAATCGCTGACGATTTCAATGTTATTCAATCCTGCGTCGAAGGTTCCGTCTGACAGTGTGAAATCCCCGGTCATGTTCAGGGTGAATGGAATGGTGTTCGAGAGGAATAGCTTACCATCCGTTATTTCAGTGGATGAAGCAGGGTCGAAGCTGATCAGGTCAGTGCATTCCATCTCACCTCCGTTAATGGCCAATGAACCAAGGTTGTAAAACTGAGCCGTTTCGATCATGTTACCGGTTTCGATGAGTATATCCGAATGAATATCCGTCGTAATTGCTCCTCCGATGCTGAACACGGTTTCGGAAGCTGTTGCCGGCATGTCGATGTTCCCGTCATTGCCTACTGACACACTACCTGAAACTGTAATGGTATTGTTTTCGCCGGTGATCAGCGTGGCAGATTCGATATCCATTTCAATGGCATTCACTGTGATATCATCGGCAAAAGTCACAAAGTTTGCACTGTTGCTTTTTTCCAGGGTAACAGTGTGAAATGTTTCGCCGGTCAGCAGATTGCCATGAATAAAATAATCAACAAACCTTACCACCGTGCCATATTCGGCAAAGGCTGCATCCCCTGCATTGTTTTCCCAGTTTTGGTGAATGTAAAAATTGGAACCTTCGGCATTCAGAAATCCACCCGGTTCGATGAGCAGGTTCAGGGCGTGAACATCATTGGTTTCGGTGTAAAACTCACCGGCTAAAATTCTGACATCCTCGTTGGCCACCACTTCGCAGTCCGACAAGACCTGTGCGCCTCCTGATTTATTGATCACCAGTCTGCTGAAGTTATTCCCGTTTGCCATAAAAAAGTAAGCATCATCGCTTCCAATGAATTCGATGGTGCTGGGATCAGGATTATAAACCGAATAGATCAACAGATTTCCTCCTACCGACAAAACGGTTGCATTTGTCGCTAAACTCGCTGTGGCCGGAAAATGCAAACCATTGTTGGTAAATTGAAAATTGGAACTGTTTAGATCCATGGTACCCTCAAACAAATAGGGAGTTCCGGTGGCGGGAGCATCAATGGTGCAATTTCCCGATTGAACGATGATGGATGCGGAACTTCCTGTAATAAATTCATTTTCGACAAGAAAATCGCCGCCATATTGTTTGTATTCTCCATTTAATACCAGGCCTCCGCACGCATTGTTATATGTTGAGAAAATGTAATCTGAACCGGCACTGATTAAAAATTGCCCTTCAA
>JAGQVF010000089.1:0-11636 GCA_020438135.1 Bacteroidales bacterium
CATAACATTCGCCATGCTCATATGGATTGAGTGTTCCCGGATCGACATTGATATATGGATCAAGTTTTTGACAGGTTACGCTAAATCCACGTGATTGAAGTAATTTGGCCAGTGATGCCGATATGATCCCTTTTCCCAGTGAGGAGGCAACACCTCCTAAAACAAAAATATATTTTGTGTCAGCCATTGCCGGACTTTTTTATGATCTTATCAAATAAAAAATGGGCAAACGCGGACGAATGCCCATTTATAATTTTTAATAATTTATTAATAATAGGTATACCGTTTCACTTTAGCAATGTGTTTGGCAAGTCTGATAACCTGCATGGTATAACCGAATTCATTGTCGTACCAAAGATAAACCAGGATGTTTTTACCATCTGAAGACACCTGGGTTGAGGGACTGTCGAAGATACTGGCTACAGGATCCCCGATAAAATCGGATGATACCGATTCGATGGAAGCAGAAAATCGGATTTGTTCTACAAATTTACCTTTCAGTGCTGCATGACGCAACATTTCGATCACTTGTTCCTTTGACGTTTGTCTTTTAACGCTCAACGAAAGAATCGCAAGTGAAACATTGGCGGTGGGAACCCTAACAGCATTTGCAGTCAGTTTTCCTGCCAGCGACGGAATTGCTTTGGCAGCAGCTGATCCGGCACCTGTTGATGTGATCACCATGTTGAGCGGAGCAGCACGGCCCCGACGAGGTTTTTTATGATAATTATCCAGTAGGTTCTGATCATTGGTATAGGCATGAATGGTTTCAATATGTCCTTTTTCAATTCCCAATTCATGATCAAAAACACTCAAAGCGGGTACGATTGCATTGGTAGTGCAGGATGCAGCCGACCAAACATTGTCTTTATCCGGATCGTAATCCAGGTGATTGACGCCGTAAACTATGTTGGGAACATCTCCTTTGGCCGGTGCAGTAAGTATAACCTCAGCAATCCCTTTTGCTTTGAGGTGCCTGCTCAATGCTTCTCTGTCGCGGTAAATACCGGTATTGTCGATAAGCAGGGCATTTTTAATGCCGTGGGCTTCGTAATCAATATCTTCAGGATTGTTGGCTTCCAACATTTTAATTATGTGACCATTGAGGAAAAGTGATTTGTTTTCAAAATCTTCAAGAACATTTCCCCTGAACGGACCATGAATTGAATCATGCCTAACCAGTGACGCCCGTTTAGCTATATCTTCATCGGTTACTTTCCGGGTAACAACAGCCCTTGGTCTGAGCTGCGTTCCATTTCCCTGGATGATCAACTCCCGAAGTAGCAACCTGCCTATCCGTCCAAAACCGAAGAGTACAACATCCCGTGGTTCGGTAAAATGAGGTGGCTGGCCGATGATATGTTTAAGTTTTTCTTTTACAAATTTATTGGGGTCATTAGCAAATTTAGACTTTTGTTCAGTCCATTCCTGGTTGAGTCTTCCTATGTCAATCTTCGACGATGGCATGTCGAGTTCCATAATACATTTTGCCAAATTGAGAGAATCAAAAATTGACAGTTTGGTACCGATCACAGTTTCAGCATAAGAGTGTTTATAAAGTATTACACTGGCACTACGGTCGATCAACTGACTGCGGTAAAAGATCAATTCGATGGATTTGTCATAGAACAACTTTCCCAGAACATCGATAAACTCGTTTCCGGCTTTTTCTTCATTGAACCACTTTTTCAACGAATCAACGTATTGATCAGCCTGCTTAGAATTGTTTTTGCTTTTACTCATACAGAAGGTTTTTTATTTGACTGTTAATTTTTTCCCGGATGCAATTGTGAAAGCATTTGTTATTTCAGTCCTGTCTTTATTTGCTTCGTTTTTGTGGCACCCTGCTAATTCGATTCAAAAATAAAATAAAAAGGGATTATTACAAAAAAAAGTAATAATCCCTTTTTGAAAATAGATCTTGTATTATTGTCCGAGGTATGCTTTCAAAAGTTTGCTCCTTGAGGTGTGTTTCAGCCTGCGAATGGCTTTTTCTTTAATTTGCCTAACCCTTTCGCGGGTGAGGTCAAATTTAGCACCGATTTCCTCGAGTGTAAGACCGTGTGGCATTCCGATCCCGTAATAGAGATTGATCACATCCCTTTCTTTTTTTGTGAGTGTTGCCAATGACCTTTGAATTTCACGGGCCAGTGATTCTTTCATCAGGATATCATCCGTATGGGGAGAATCGTCAGATACAAATACATCCAGAAACTTGGTTTCATCGTCCTGGGTGAGAGGTGCATCCATGGAAATGTAACGGGTTGTGATTTTTTTTGCTGCATCAATCTTATAATCAGGGATTTCGAGTTTTTCAGCGATTTCTTCGGCAGAAGGTGCCCGTTCGAATTTTTGCTCAAGCTTGGACGTTGCTTTTTTGATCTTGTTGAGCGAACCCACCTGGTTAAGCGGGAGCCTTATGATCCTTGATTGTTCAGCGAGAGCTTGTAAAATCGACTGGCGGATCCACCATACGGCATAGGAGATAAACTTGAATCCACGTGTTTCATCAAATCGTTTGGCTGCTTTTATCAGTCCGAGGTTCCCTTCATTAATGAGGTCAGGGAGGCTTAAGCCTTGATTCTGATACTGTTTAGCTACTGATACTACAAAGCGGAGGTTGGCTTTTACTAATTTTTCAAGGGCTTTTTGATCACCTTGCTTTACTTTTTGTGCCAACTGTACTTCCTCATCTGCCGTAATCAGTTCTTCTTTGCCAATGTCCTGAAGGTACTTATCCAACGAAGCAGTCTCACGATTTGTGATCGATTTTGTAATTTTTAATTGTCTCATTTTGATTTTTTAAATTCCTAAAAACCTGATTATCAATACTTTAATTAGCAAAGAAAAAAGTACACAAATATACGGTATTATTTTCTTAGAACCAAATAAAACTGGCAATTGTTCAAAATTTCCGAAATAATAACATTTTGGCGTTTTCTATATTGTTTAAGGGCAGAGATTTATTTCAATCCCTGCCCTTATAATTGTTCATAATTGTTTGTTGGGTTTTTACAATCCCAGGCCGTAATAGGCTCGCTGTCCGTTCGGATAAATCCCCTCAATCAATGTTCCGCCTCTTTTACCCTGCAACATGTATTTTAGCTCGTCAACACCCTCTACCGGTTCTTTATCGATATACAGAATTATAAATCCTTCACGTATACCTGCATTTTTTAGTTTCCCTGACTTAATTTCAGTGATTTTAAGTCCATGGTCTATCGACAGATTTTTCATGTCATCTTCGGTTACCTTTTCAAATGAAGCTCCGAGAATATCGATGTTATCATTTTTAACAATTTCGGTATTTCCACTTCGGTTCTTCAGGGTAACATTAAACTCCTTCATTGCATTACCTCTTTTAACGTACACTTTCAATTCGTCTCCCGGACGGCGGGTTCCGATGGTTTCAAGCAATGATGATTTTGAATTTATTTTGGTGTTATCCATCTGAACGATCACATCTCCGCTTTTAATCCCGGCGTCATTGGCAGCGCCATCTTCCGACACATCTACAACATAAACACCATTCACCTGTTCCAGTCCTTTTTCATCTGCAAATTCGCTGTCTATCTCACGGAATGTTATGCCCAGGTAGGCTCTTTGAATTTCTCCATAATCAAGAAAATCATTGATCACCTTTCTGACAATGTTGCTTGGAATGGCGAACGAATAGCCGGTGTATGAACCGGTATTGGATGCAATTGCTGCATTGATGCCGATCAGTTCCCCATCTGTATTCACCAGTGCGCCACCCGAATTACCCCGGTTAACGACTGCATCGGTTTGGATAAAACTTTCAATGGCTCCAATGTCGCCCAGGATATTTATATTACGGGCCTTCGCACTCACAATTCCTGCGGTAACTGTTGAGGTAAGATTAAATGGGTTGCCAACTGCCAGGACCCATTCCCCAACCTTCAACTGATCGGAATCACCGTATTTGAGAAACGGTAAATCTTCAGCATCAATCTTTACCAGTGCAAGATCCGTGGTTGGATCGGTGCCAATTACCTGCGCTTCATAGGTTCGCTTGTCGTTGAGTGTGATCTCCAGTTTTTGTGCTTGTTGAACCACATGATTATTGGTTACAACATATCCGTCGGGTGAAATGATCACACCCGAACCGGTAGCTATTACGGGTGCGTTGTGATATCTGTAATTTGGATTTCCAAAGAAATCATCGAATAAATCAAAAAAGTCGTTGTAAGTTTTATTGCGTTGTTGCAATTCCGATTTAATATGCACAACCGCATGAAGTGTTACATCTGCAGCATCCACAAAATCAGGCCCTATCACAGCGGGATGAGGAGCCACATAATTGGTTGGAAGAACTGAAATGTTGTTGTCTTCATTTCCTGAAATGCTACTGCCTGAGGTATTCATCACATAAAAAGCAATTGCGAAAACAAGTCCGCCTACAATACCTGCACCTAAGTAACTGACAAATCTTTTCATGTTAGATATTTTTTTGAATTAGTATTTTATTTTTATGTTTTGACTTTTTCAATATTTATGCCTGTAATTTTAAGATTCATACCAAAAAGATGTCAAATTTGAAATAACTTTGCTTAAACGCAGCCTGGAAGCGCCTATTTTCAGACCTCTGTTAAATATTGTTAAGACCGGAACGGTTCTTTATTTCGACAAAATGTCAGGTTTTGTACCTTTGTTTTTTCAACAATAATTTGATGCATATCAATTTTGCAAAATATCACGGAGCGGGAAACGATTTTATCCTCATTGATAACAGAGGTCGGTTGATTAATCCTACTGACAATAACCTTATCGCTAATTTGTGTCACCGCCATTTTGGAATAGGGGCTGATGGATTGATTTTACTCGAAAATTCAAAGGAAGCTGATTTTCGTATGGTGTACTTCAATGCCGATGGTTATGAAGGTACCATGTGTGGAAATGGCGGCAGATGTGTAACTGCTTTTGCCCATTCAATTGGTTTGATAAAGGAGCAAACCAGGTTTATTGCTTCGGATGGAATACATATGGCAAAGGTTTTAAAAGCTCAGAATGCATATTGGTTGGTACGGTTATCACTGAGTGATGTCACATCATTTCAAAAATTCGATGATGGATATTTTCTGAATACAGGATCACCGCATTTCGTTAAGTTTGTTGATGATGCCGAAAGTATTGACGTCATACCAGAGGGAAAAAGGTACAGATGGGATGAACGGTTTAAGCCGGAAGGAACGAATGTAAATTTCGTTGAAGTAAATAAAAACAAACTGATTGTAAAAACATTTGAACGTGGCGTTGAAGATCACACCCTTTCATGTGGAACCGGAATTACAGCCTCAGCCTTAGCGGCGGCGATTTTTACCGGTGAAAATTTTACAAACTATGAAGTACTTTCCCCAGGTGGTAGTTTACAAGTCAGTTTTGAAAAGGTTACTGAGGTTTTTACAAATATCATCCTTGAAGGACCGGCTGAAAGGTCGTTTGAGGGTAGTGTAAAAGTTTGATTACATGGAAGTTTCAATCAGGGATTATCGAAAAGGAGATTATGAAGTTGTTAATAAACTTTGGATCGAAACCGGTATGGGGGGTGCTTTCAGAGGAGATGATGAAGATGTGATAAACAAGACCATCCGGGTTGGTGGCAGATTGCGGTTAATGATTGAACAAGAAACTGAACAAGTGATTGGCACTTCATGGCTATCCACTGACCACAGGAGGTTATACATGCATCATTTTGGTATTGATCCTGCATATCAGCGAACAGGTTTGTCAAAGATATTGTTGAAGGATTCGCTGCACATTGCTTTTGAAATGGGAATGCAGGTGAAGCTTGAAGTTCACAGCACCAATAAAATTGCGCAACATGTATACAAAAAATATGGTTTTGAAAATCTCGGTGATTATGATGTTTTGATCATGCGGGATGTTGAGAAAATTAATTTACGCCAATGAGTATTTTTCATGCCTACGATATCCGGGGGATATTTCAGGAAGATTTCGATGAGAAGACAGCTTATCGCATCGGATTTTATCTTCCTGCCGTTTTAAATTCAAATAATATACTGGTTGGAAGGGATTGCAGGCTCTCGTCACCCGTTATCTTCAGTCGCTTGTGTGAAGGGATCAACGATGCCGGTGCAGATGTTTCGGATGCAGGTTTAACTACTACCCCGATGATTTACTGGGCAACAGCCAAATTTGGTTTTTCAGCTTCGGTAATGATCACAGCTTCGCATAATCCTAAAACATATAACGGATTTAAAGTGTCTTCTGAAAATGCTCTTCCGGTGGGTTATGACAATGGATTGAATCGTCTTGAGAAACTGGTTTTTAATAATTCCGAAATTGAGTCCGTTCCAAAAAAAGGGGAAACCAGGCAATTTGAATTCATAGATGAATACCTCACTTTCCAGAAAAAATATCTTGATTTCGATAATCAGTTAAAAATTGCAGTCGATTGTTCCAATGGGATGAGCGGGCTTTTTGCAAGGAAGCTCTACGGTGAAAGCAATATCGTTTATCTGAATGAGCAACCTGATGGCAATTTCCCTGGTCATGATCCCAATCCCCTGAACCCTGAAAATGTAAAACAATTGCAAAATGCCGTTGTGGAGAATAACTGTGATCTGGGGATAATTTTCGATGGAGATGCGGATCGGGTGATGTTTGTTGATGAAAATGGGCGGTTTGTTCCTCCCGATTTGATCATTGGATTAATGGCCCCTTATTTTCTTAAAAAATCTGATTCAGCTGAAAATGTTTTGCAGGATATCCGGACATCAAGGTCGGTTACTGAATATATTGAACGACTGGGAGGTGCCATGCACATGTGGCGTGTTGGACGTGCTTATGCTGCTCTAAAGTTACGGGAGATCGACGGGATCTATGGCGGTGAACTTGCCGGGCATTACTATTTCCGCGATTTTTACTATTCCGATTCAGCATTTATGGCTGCATCAATTGTTCTAAACCTGCTTAATAGTGCAAAAAAATCGGGGAAACAATTTTCTCAAAAAATTTCTGAGATTAAAGTGTATGCCAATTCGGGTGAGATCAATTTCAGAATTGAGCAGAAAAAAGAAGCAATGACTGTAGTGAGAGATTATTTTCTCAAAAATGATTCGCCTACAGCTTATTTTGATTTCGATGGATTTCGGGTTGAGTTTTCAACCTGGTGGTTTAACATAAGGCCTTCCAATACAGAACCATATCTCAGACTTCTCGTAGAAGCAAGCAATCCCGAAAAGCTCAGGGATAAGTTGAATATCATCAGGTCAATCCTCAAAAAGTACGAATAAATGATAAGGGGGAAAAATATTGAATTAAGAGCAGTGGAACCTACTGATGTGGATTTGCTTTATGCATGGGAAAACGATGAATCTCTCTGGCATTTGAGCAACACATTAACCCCCTTTTCCAGGTTTGATATCGAACAATATGTATTGAATGCTGGTCAGGATATTTTTGCTGCAAAGCAACTGAGATTGATGATCGTTATCAGTGACAAGGCTATCGGGTCAATTGATCTTTTCGACTTCGAGCCCGCCCACAAACGGGCCGGTGTCGGGATCATGGTTGTTAAAAATGAACGCAACAAAGGGTATGCATCCGAAGCTTTACATGTATTGGTTGAATATTGTTTTAACGTATTGCATTTGCATCAGTTATTTTGTAATATTTCAGCAGATAATCAGGCAAGTATCAGCCTTTTTTCGAAAGAAGGATTTGAAATCATAGGTCTTAAAAAGGAATGGTTGCTTATCCGAAATAAATGGGTTGACGAATATATTTTACAATTAATTAACCGTTAAAATTCAAAACAATAAAGAGAATTCCTATTTTCACACCGTGTTGATTTACTTATGAATCAATACAAATAAAAAGAAAGAATGGCATATTATCACTCACGATATAGCAATTACTCGAGAAAGAAAAAATCGAAATTTTCCAGATTTATTTTCATATTCCTTGCTATCTTGTTAATTGCAGCATTAGGTGTTGGCTACCAGCTTTGGGTGGTGATTTTTAAGCCCAATACCTGGGTGCCCGATAAGCAAGTGGCAAGCTTGTATATCACTACCGGTTCCGGTTTTAATGATCTGAAAGCCCAGCTCTACAGCAGCGGGCTTGTAATCAATCGTAAAACCTTCGAATGGCTGGCAGGAAAGAAAAACCTGGCTGCCAATATTCATCCCGGCCGGTATCTTATCGATCATGGAATGAATAACAATGAACTGATCAACCTGCTGAGGTCGGGACAACAAACACCGGTGGATGTTACCTTTAATAATATCAGAACCAAACCAGAGCTGGCTCACAGCATCGGAGCTCAAATCGAAGCGGACTCTGCTGATTTGATCGATCTGTTAAATGATACGGTGTTTGTTAAAAAATATGGATTTAACAGAGAAAATATCCTCACCATGTTTCTTCCGAATACGTATGAGTTTTACTGGAATACCACAGCCAAAGATTTTTTTGAAAGGATGTTTTCGGAATACAATAAATTCTGGACTGCTGACAGAATTGAAAAGGCAACAGCGCTGGAACTTACTCCTGTAGAGGTTGGTATTCTGGCATCTATTGTTGAAAAGGAGACCAATAAAACAGATGAGATGCCAGCCATTGCAGGTGTATATCTCAACCGGCTTAAGGTAGGTTGGCGTTTACAGGCTGATCCTACAATTGTTTATGCATGGGGCGATTTTGCAATTCGCAGGGTTTTAAACATTCATAAATTGATAGAATCACCCTACAATACCTATCAGAATTATGGTTTACCTCCGGGTCCGATCTGCATACCGTCGATTGTAGCAGTTAAGTCGGTTCTCAATCATGACGACCACGGGTATTTGTTTTTCTGCGCAAAAGACGATTTTTCGGGTTACCATGTATTTGCCAAAACGCATGCCCAGCATACCATTAATGCAAATAAGTACAGGCGGGCATTGGATGAGAGGAACATTTCAAATTAAGATGCGTAAGCTGAATCCAGGAATTTGATTATATCGGATTATGTGGACAGGATGGAGAAAATACACACTGACTTTCGTTTTGTTGATTCTTTCAACTTGTATCTTACAAGGACAGGATCAACCTTATTTCCTTAAAAAATATCCTGATACTCTCAATTCAAAGAGACTTACCTATGTGGTCGGAGGACAAAGCCTGGTTTATGCGACCTCACTGGCACTGCTTTACCAGGCCTGGTATCGCGATTACCCCCAATCAAATTTTCACTGGTTCGATGACAATGCTGAGTGGTTGCAGATGGATAAGATTGGTCATGCCACCACCTCAGCTTATTTTGGGAAATTTGGATATGAAATGTACAGATGGGCGGGTGTTGAGCGTAAAAAGGCCATTTGGATAGGTGGTTCTACTGGTTTTGTGTTTTTAACGGTAATCGAGATTCTTGATGGGTTTTCCGCCGAATGGGGTGCATCTATGGGCGATTTTGCAGCTAATACTGCCGGTGCAGCACTTTTTATCGGCCAACAGCTGGCCTGGAATGATCAGCGGTTTTATCTCAAATGGTCATATCACGAAACCGAATTCAGTGGTTTGCGGCCCGATCAGCTTGGAAGAGGTTTTTTCGAAAGTATGCTTAAAGATTATAATGGTCAAACTTATTGGCTTTCGGGAAATATCAAGTCTTTCCTTCCTAAATCCAGCAAATTCCCATATTGGCTGAATGTTAGCTTTGGATACGGAGCGGATGGGATGTTGGGTGCCACCGGTAACCCAACCCTGATAAACGGTGAAACTGCACCCGATTATGCTCGTTACCGACAATATTATTTTTCACTGGATGTGGATTTAGCCCGGATAAAAACGAAATCTCATTTTCTTAAATTTTTACTGAACGGATTGAATTTCATAAAAATTCCGTTTCCTGCGCTTGAGTACAATAAGCATGATGGTGTAAAATTTCATCCAATCTATTTCTGATCTTCCCTCAAAACATTCGAATGCTATTCACTGTTAGTTTGGTATACACCCAAACATCTTATTCAGTATGAAACTATTCAGGTCAATTTTATTACATACAATTTTTTTTACGGTACTATTTTCGCAAGCCCAGGATGATGTTGAACTTGTTGAGTTTGCGACCGGACTTAATCTGCCGGCGGCCATCACACACGCTGGCGACGACAGGTTGTTTGTTGTTGAAAAAGCGGGTTATATAAGAATTATCGACACCGAGGGTAATCTGAAACCGGAACCTTTCCTTGATATCACCGACCGGGCTGATCCGGCCGGGAATGAGCAGGGATTACTGGGCCTTGCATTTCATCCCAATTACGGAAACAACGGCTATTTTTATGTAAACTATACGGATGATCAGGATCAATCGCACATAGCACGATTTAGTGTTAATGACGGAAACCCTGACCTTGCCGATCCTGATTCGGAATTTACGATTCTTACCTTAGACCAACCCTTTACCAATCATAATGGGGGAGACCTTGTTTTTGGCCCCGATGGATATCTTTACATCGGTTTCGGAGATGGGGGCTCCGGTGGTGATCCGGGTAACAGGTCGCAGAATCTTTCGGTGCTGTTGGGTAAAATGCTTCGGATCGATGTCGATTCCGGAAATCCATATGCTATTCCAGAGGATAATCCTTTTGTTGATAATCCCGATGCATTGGATGAAATCTGGGCTTATGGTCTAAGAAACCCCTGGCGTTTTAGTTTCGATCGTGAAACGGGCGATTTGTGGATTGCCGATGTTGGACAAAACCAGATTGAAGAGATCGATTTTCAACCGGCATCGAGTGATGGTGGAGAAAATTATGGCTGGCGCTGTTATGAAGGCAATAGCACCTACAATACAAGCGGATGCGGCCCTCAGTCTGACTATGTATTTCCAGTTTTTGAATACACACACAACAACGGCTGTTCAGTAACAGGAGGTTATGTTTACAGGGGAACCGATATCCCTCAAATGGAAGGATACTATGTATTTGCAGATTATTGTACCGATTACATCTGGACCCTGCACGAAGAGGGTGGCGAATGGATCAGCAATCAACTCGGACAGTTCAGTGGTAATAATTTCAGCACTTTTGGTGAAGATGCGAATGGTGAGCTATATGTAGCCGGTTATTCAAACGGGACTATTTTCAGGTTTAAAAGCACAACCTCAGGTTTTAATGATGTTAATCCCCAACCTCTGCAAATTTACCCGAATCCGTTTAACGATAAAATCAGGATCGGAACAAAGTCAGTTATTTCTCAGCCTGTGCGTATCATCATCACCGACCTTCACGGTAACGACGTATTTCAAAGCGATCTTAACAGAGAAGACACGGTATTAAACCTCGGCTTTTTGTCGGCCGGTGTTTATATCGTGGGATTAAAAGACCAAAACGGAATCAGCATTTATGAGAAGTTGTGCAAGCGTTGAGGGATTAAATTGTTCTGTTTTCGGTCAATTTTAAAGAATGTTGTGTTGGGTGCCGGATCCCGACATAGTTTTGCTTGCCGGGCTGAATTAACTCAGGCGATATACATTTAGAAAATTACACTAACTATTGAAAATAGTTGATTTAGGTACCGGATCCCGACTTCGCTTTGCTTGCCGGTCTAAAATAATTGATCAAATGATGTATACAGAATTTTATACTATTTGCAGAAAATAGGTGTTTTAG
>JAGQVF010000089.1:11695-16172 GCA_020438135.1 Bacteroidales bacterium
TTGCTTGTAAAAATTAAGGGCTATCAAACATTAAAACGGATAAACATAATATCTCCGTCCTGAACAATATAGTCTTTCCCTTCGAGTTTCATTTTGCCTGCTTCTTTCACGGCATGTTCCGAGCCAAGCTCCATAAAATCTTTGTACTTCATTACTTCGGCACGAATGAATCCACGCTCCAGATCGCTGTGTATCACGCCGGCTGCCTGTTTGGCAGTCATCCCTTTTTTGATAGTCCAGGCCCGGACTTCTTTGGGCCCCTCTGTAAAAAAGGCCTGCAGATTCAATAAGTCGTAAGCAGCACGTATCATTTTGTTAACCCCGGGTTCTGCCAACCCTGCATCTTCCAGAAATTCATTCCGTTCTTCTTCGGTCTCCAGTTCGGTTATTTCAGCTTCAAGTTCTCCGGCAATAACCAGTATTTCAGTATTTTTTCCTTCAAGAGCTTCCCGCACCCTGGCCACATGATGATTGCCACCCGAAGCCGATGCATCATCTACATTACAAACATACACAACGGGCTTTTCGGTAAGCAGGTAAAGATCGGCCACCATTTTACGATCATCTTCACTGATATCGAGTGTTCGTGCATTCTGAAAGTTTTCAAAATGGTCCTTATACCGTTCAAGGATTTCCATCACTTTTTTAGCCTCTTTCTCGCCGACCTTGATCAGTTTTTCAGTTCGCTGGATCTTTCGCTCTACCATTTCCAGATCTTTTATCTGCAATTCAAGGTCGACAATTTCCAAATCGCGAACCGGGTCAACAGAACCTTCCACATGTGGCAGGTTTTCATCATCAAAACAACGGATCACATGGATCATGGCATCCACCTGTTGAATATCATCAAGGAACTTGTTACCGATCCCCTCGCCCTGACTTGCACCTTTTGCAAGGCCCGGAATATCAACTATCTCTACAGTGGCCGGGGTCAGTTTGTCAGGTTTCACCAATTTTGCAATATCAAACAATCGATTGTCCGGAACATCCACAATGCCCCGATTTGAAGTGGCAGCGCTGAAAGCATAATTGCTCGTGCTAGCCTTGTTTTTCGAAATACAATTAAAAATGGTGGTTTTACCAATGTTTGTTATTCCGATGATACCACATCTAAGCGCCATATTCTCAATTTTTTAGGTAAAAAGAATTTGCAAAGATATGGCATAAATTAAAAAAAATACTACTTTTGCACCCCCGATTTTAAAAGTAATGTTGAACCTTTTCCGGCCCTGCCGGGCAGATCCTGATCGGGGGATCGTCCCGAAAACCCGGAATACAAAGTTTTTTTTAATGTCAGAAGAAAATAAAGAAAACAAAACTCCTGAAGTATCTGCTGAAGAGCAGGAAGATGTGAAATCAGAACAGACTCAGGAAAATCAACCTGGAGCAGAAGTTACCTCAGAAGCAACCGAACCACAGGTTGAAGCAGAGAAAAAGGAGGATACCTCCGAAACACCTGAAGCAGAGAAGCAACCCGAAGAATCACAGAAAGAAGAGAAACCTGTAGTTGCTGAAACAGAGGTTGCTAAAGAAGAAACAACCGAACCTGTTGCTGAGGGTGAAACAGTTGAAACCCCTGAACCTCAGGCCGAACCTGCAAAAGCAGAAGCTGAAAAACCTGAGGAAGAGGAAGTTTCGTTACCTGCAGAAACGGCCGAACTACCCTCTTTCGATTGGGATTCAATTGGTAAAAAACAAGAGACTTACACTGATTCGGAACGACAAAAACTCGAAGATCTGTATGACAACACCATGAAATCGATTACCGATCATGAGGTGCTCGATGGAACTGTGGTTTCTATGAACCAGCGGGAAGTTGTTGTAAATATCGGGTACAAATCCGACGGAATTATCCCTTTCAACGAGATCAGGTATAATCCTGAACTGAAACCGGGCGATAAGATCGAGGTGTATGTTGAAAATCAGGAAGACTCCACCGGACAGCTGTTATTGTCGCACAAAAAAGCCCGTATTCTCCGTTCATGGGAGAGAATCAACGAAGCTTACGAAAAAGATGAAATTCTGAATGGTTATGTTAAAAGCCGCACAAAAGGTGGTTTGATCGTTGACCTGTTTGGGATTGAGGCATTTTTACCCGGATCTCAGATCGACGTGAAACCAATCCGCGACTACGATATTTTCGTTGACAAAACAATGGAATTTAAGGTGGTTAAGATCAACCACGAATATAAGAATGTTGTGGTATCGCACAAAGCACTGATCGAGGATGAACTTGAGGCACAAAAAGCCGAGATCATGGCCAAACTCGAAAAAGGTCAGGTGCTCGAAGGTACTGTCAAAAACATCACTTCCTACGGTGTATTTATTGACCTGGGCGGCGTTGACGGCCTGATCCATATCACTGATCTATCATGGGGACGCATCAATCATCCTGAAGAGGTGGTTGAACTTGATCAGAAGATCAAGGTTGTTATTCTCGATTTCGACGATAACAAAAAACGGATTGCACTTGGCTTGAAACAGCTTACTCCACATCCATGGGAAGCGCTTGATACAGATCTGAAAGTGGGTGACAAAGTAAAAGGTAAAGTGGTTGTGATTGCCGATTACGGTGCATTTATCGAAATTGCCCCGGGTGTTGAAGGACTGATTCACGTTTCTGAAATGTCGTGGTCGCAGCACCTTCGTACAGCACAGGATTTCCTGAATGTGGGCGATGAAGTTGAAGCAGTGATTTTAACACTCGACCGTGAAGAGCGCAAAATGTCGCTCGGTATCAAACAACTGATCCCTGATCCATGGATCAATATCAAAGAACGTTACCCGGTTAATTCGAAACACAAAGCAATCGTTCGGAATTTTACCAACTTCGGTATTTTTGTTGAACTGGAAGAAGGTGTTGACGGATTGATTCATATCTCCGATCTCTCCTGGTCGAAGAAGATCAAACATCCGGCTGAATTTACCAAGATAGGTGAAGAAATCGAAGTGGTTGTGCTCGACGTTGATGAAGAAAACCGTCGTTTGAGTCTCGGACATAAACAGCTCGAAGAAAATCCATGGGATGTATTCGAATCGGTATTTACAGTGGGTTCGGTTCACAAAGGAACTGTTATCGAAGTAAACGATAAAGGTGCTGTTGTGGCATTACCTTACGGTGTTGAAGGATTTACTCCTAAACGCCACATGGGTAAAGAGGAAGGTGGACAGATCAAGCTTGATGACAGTGTTGACTTCAAAGTGATCGAATTTTCAAAAGATAACAAAAAGATCATTCTTTCACATTCGAGAATACATCAGGATCAGGAAACTGATCAGAAAAACCGTCAGGAAGCACGCGCTAAAAAGGATGAGCGTACAACACGAAGGGCTGTAACCAAGATAAAAGATAACATCGAAAAGACAACCCTTGGTGATATTGAAGCACTTGCTTCACTGAAATCAGATATGGAGCAGGAAGCCCGCGAGAAGTTGGAAAAAATGGCGAAACGGAAACAGGATGCTGAAAAGAAAAAGGAAGAGGAGAAAGAGGAAGAATCAGCAACTGAAGAACCGCAGGAAGATGTGACAGAAGAAGTTGAAGCCAAACAAGATGAGGAGAAAAAAGCGGAAATGGCTGATGAAAATCAGGCTGACGAAGCTCCTGAAAATGATGATGCTGAAGAAAAGGAAGATAACGAAGAAAAGGAAGATAAATAAGAAAGCATCACATTCAATAAAAAAAAGCCCCGGCAATTTTGCCGGGGCTTTTTTTGTAGTTGCTTTATGTTATTCAACGATCATCTTTTTAGTAATTGAAGATTCCCCGGCATGAACCGTATAAAAATAGATGCCAGGTCTTAACAGGTCAGCATCAATCCTGAGCCGGTGTGAACCCGATTGCATCAACCGTTTTTCGGTGGCATAAACGGTTTGTCCGGCAATATTGGATACCTCCAGAAATACTTCACAGCTTTTATGCAGATCGATATTCACCCATGAAGTGCCGTTAAACGGGTTGGGCATGTTTTGTGAAACAGATTCTTCTGTAACCGGAGCTTTATGCTCGTCAGTGCCTACAGCGATCAATTCGGTTTTCATCACACTCATAAAGTTGATGTTATTATCTCCATAAGGATCTTCATCACCTCTGACGGCCAGTCCCGGTTCGTTGTCAGTCTGGAACATCAGGTAGATATTGTCATCGGAAGTTGGAGAAACAGATGGGAACACACATTCATCGAAAATATGAACAAGACCTCCTGTTAAATCCACGAAGTCGCCCCAGGAACCGGTTCCCCAGGAACCACGGGCCCAAATGTGCCTGTAATCCTGAAGGCCGTTATCGTAAGTTTCAGTCACCGAGGAATAAACCAGGAATATATATCCGTTGTCGTCAATCACAATTTGCGGCATGCTGGAAGCACCAACGTAATACAATCCGGGTTCACCCAATACATCCCAGGTTCCGTTTTCGTCAACATCCTGTGCCCAGGCCACCAGGGTTTCATCTTCAACGAGTTCAGTACCGGCTTCA
>JAGQVF010000089.1:16267-17082 GCA_020438135.1 Bacteroidales bacterium
AACCAAAATGTTGTTGAACCGTCAGAGTGGGCCCTGTTGATACCGAAAACGACATGCACTTTTCCCTGTGAATCAAAGGCCAGGTGATGATCACCATCTACACAATAAAATGTGTCTGTTGCAAATGGCGCAGCAGGATCAAAAAATGGATAGGGATTTTCCCAGATTACAGTCTTTTCCCATGTGTCGCCTCCATCAGTTGATTTCATAAGAACAAAGTCGATCCAGGAGCTCCCGACAAGGAAAGCAATGTTGTCGCCCTGACTTGCTGCCCAATCGTATTCATCTGCTGAAAAACCTACGTAATCATCCGATCCCAAACCATCAATAATTTGATGTTCAATATCCCAGGTTGCTCCGCCATCGGATGATCTGCTGTAGAGAAGTGCACCGTCAAGACCTTCGTAAACCGTACCTCCGTTGGCTACCGGCCAGGTAATATACAGCGATTGAATAATCGAATTGTTTATTCCGGAAGTGGTGGATCGCGTCCATGATATTTCCGATCCACCGGGTCCTGCTAATTCGGTTTCCGACCAGGTTCCGGTACCTTTGCTCTCCCTGGCAAGGAAATATAGACTACCGGCAGCGAAATCATGCGATATAACCAGTTCGCCATTTTCACCGTATGGAGCGTACGACGGCCAACCGGTACGAATGCTTTCAATTCTTTCAGTTGGCATAACACCCCAGTTGTTTCCGTCATAATAGTTATAACCGGTACCCCGGTCAGCAAAGCCCGGATCTGCGAATCCCATTGTCCATGTAGCTCCAACAGTTCCGTCTTCGAACATAAACAACCTGTTCTGGCAACT
>JAGQVF010000090.1:0-7038 GCA_020438135.1 Bacteroidales bacterium
TTTTCATCTCTTCTTCAGTGTAACCGAAAAAATCCATACAATGCGGACTGACATAGGTGAGAACATGGTTGATATCGTGGATGTAGTGCAAATCGTTACCATGCTTAACAATATGTTTTAAGCGTTCCTCTGTTTCATTCAGTTCATCCACCACAATTCTTTTCTCAAGGTAAGCAGAAACCTGCCTGATCACGGCTTCGATGAGCTCGGTTTCCATAGCCATGTTTTTGTCGAGCTGCACGATGCTGATATTTCCATATTGCCTTTTTCCTTTGGTAAAAGAGATGGTGTATACTTCGTGAACACCCAGTACTTTTTTAAGGTTTTTTGCAATGAATGGAGGTATGGATTGATGCGACAGATGGGAGATATCGTTCCCAATTGGAACCAGTTTGCCTTCCTGCAATGTGCGCAGGTATTCCGATCTGATTTTGCCATGTAGATTCATGATCGGTTTACCCAGTAATGAATTTACAATTTTACTTTGATCCTCCAGGCCTTCAAATGCCCGAACCTTCCATTTGTGTGCAGTTTCGTCCAGATCGGTTGCAACAACCAGGGTTTTGCTTTCATGTATCTGATAAATTTTCCGCGTAATAAAGGCGAAAATCTCCTGTTCGTTTTGCAAAGTGGCTAATTCCAATGCCATTTCTGCCAGGTAGCGGAGAATGTTTTTGCTTTTATTGAGTTGCTTCTCAGTGTTTTTCCTTTTCGAAATGTCCCTGCTGATTCCGGTTATCAGCTTCAGGTTGCCCTGCGAATCGTACACCGGGCTTGCATTTACTTCAACCGGAATTGTTCTGCCATCTTTAGTGATCATTTCAAATTCTCCCAATTCTGAAGTTCCATTGCTTCGTGATTGTATCCAGGTTTCCACTAGCTTTAAAACAATGGCCTTCTGATCGGATGCAAAATAGTTGATCACGGGAGTGCCGATAATTTCGCGGGGTTTATAACCAAACATCGATTCGATGGAAGGGCTCACATAAACAAGATTCCCTTCGCTATCATTTACCCAGATCAGATCTTCTGTGCTTTCATTTAAAAATTTCAATGATTGAATTTCGACATCAGAGGGTAAACCTTCGAGGTATGAGGTGGTTTGTTGTAAAGTTTCTTTCAGTAACTCCAGATCAGGCTTGTTGAGGGTTTCTTTGGTAATAATTTCCGATGCTTTTTCAAGCGAATCGAGTATATGATGTCTGATTTTATTTTTCATAATTTGGTACTACTGAAGTAGCAGAAAAAAGCAGGTTTGCTTTTATTCCTGTAATCTTCCTGATTCTTTTGAAAATGTAAAAATTGTTTTCTCCCAATTAACTGTTATTTCAATTCCTAAACGCCCTGGTGTATATTTAATGAGATAAAAGTAACATAAAATTGTGAAAATTACAAACAATTGCAGATGCATGTGGAAATTGGGAAATACCACTAAATAATATGTGTATATTGAACTACTACGGATACTTATTTATCTGTTTTTTTTCCGAACAATACGCCAATCCTAAACCCACCTGTGAGGGCAAAAGGAACATCTTCGCCTAGCGACAAAAAATTAAAATGGTATTCGGAACTGTAATTATCCGAATCGAAACCATATCCGGCTCCGCCATAAATATCAAACAGAAGGGTATTATTGAAAATCCATTGTTTTCCGAGATTGATAAATACACCACCTGTGAACATGGTTTTTCTTTCGTATGATTCAATACCGTAATAGGGGTAGCTGTATGAATAATGCCAGTATTCTTTGGTGTATTCATAAAAACCAAAGCTAATTTCAGGCATGATGTAGGACCCTTTTAAAATGTGTGCATATCGCATACCCCGCAGGTAATAATCGGGGCTTTTAATAAACCGGAAACCAAAGCTAAGAAATCCACCACCGGCGTTCCTGTTTTGCTCAACACCGGCTCCGATAATACCTGCTGTCCATTGCAGGCTTTGCCCGGGTTTTAAACTGCGTTCATAACAAATTGTGGTATTCCCGGTTAGCGGTGCTAAAAAATCGACTTTGATAGCATTTTTGTAATTATCGGTGTAATTTTCAGGATTTGTAAGGTCTTTCGTAAAATGCATTTCCTGACCATTGCTTAACCGGATTTTTTTAACCTTATCCTTATCAACTGCAAATAATAAATCGGACGGGAAGGAGGGAAGCGTGTATTTTATTTCTTCACCCCCAATTTCTTTGATTTTGCACGAAATAGTGTCTTTATTGGTTTTAAAGATCACATCCTGCCCCACCAGGAACGTGCAACTGAACACGAAAATGAGGGATAGTAAGAGTTTATGAGTATTCGCATTCATGGCATATGTTTTTATGTTTGCATGCAAATTTAAACTGAAATCAATATTGACCACCATTACTGTTCAACTTTCTCAAATTTTAATTTGTAAAAATGAAAATCCGGATTTTCGAGTTCAATTGTAAAGTATGATGGTTTTAAGTCCTGATCGGGAAAAAACGTTAAAAATCCTTCGGGCAAAAACGGATCATTAAAACTGAAGCTGAATGTGTTATAATGCCAGTGATTCAACTGTGCTGTAAACAAATCTTTGGTTGGCAGCAAGCATACCTGAAGTTCACCGTTGGTTAAAGTAATTTCCGCCTTTCCATACATTTTATCCTCATAAATGCCTGTATAAGCTTTCAGTTCAAGTGAAGGCTCTGTATTATGAACACGGGCTTCTTCTTTATCAATCATATATTTTTTTTCGCGATCTTTCTGTTTTTGTTCTCCTTCAAAATAAAGTTTCGCCCAATCCTTTTTGCCGGCACCCAAATGCATATCGAGTATTTTGCGGTACATGGCTTCAACCATACCTGAAAGCTGATTGGCAAGTATTACATATCCAACATTTTCTTCAGGTATGAAAACGGTTTTGCTATGAAATCCCGGTAACCCACCACCGTGTTGAATAACTTTTTTACCCTGGTAGTCATAAACAAACCATCCAAGTCCGTAGCCGTAAAAGTGCGCTTCTCCGGGTGTTTCAGCTTTGCCTGCATTCAACAGAGTGTGAGGGCTTACCATTTGATAATATTGTGCCGAAGAGAATACTGTGGAAGAGTCTTCAAGCATTCCTTTATGCAACAATAGTTTAATCCACTTCAACATATCGTTTACAGATGTATTTATTGATGCTGCCGGTCCAACATTGTCGTAGTTGATAAACTGAATCGGTTCACCGTCTACATGAGGCCAGGCCACATTGCCTTCAAAATCGAGTTCTGTTATGCTTGTGGTCGAACTGTTCATGTTCAGAGGGTTGAAAATATTTTTGCTAAGAAAAGTATCCCATGATTCCCCCGTAACATTTTTTATCACTTCGCCGGCAGCTATAAACATCACATTTTGATATCCGAAATGCGATCTGAAACTGTAACTATTTTCTCTGAAACGGATCCTTTTTACTACTTCCTCCCTTGAATAATCGGAACCGTACCACAGCAGGTCGCCATCAAAGGTCTGTAATCCCGATCTGTGACAAACCAGGTCTTCGATACGCATTTCGCTTGTGACGTAAGGATCATACATTTGAAACTCAGGGTAGTGATCGATCACCCTGTCATCCCAGTTGATTTTGCCCTGATCGGCCAGGATGGACAGACATGCAGTGGTAAATGCTTTGGAACACGAGGCTATTGCAAAAACAGTTTCAGGTGTAACTTCGGTTTTTGTTTCGGTATTGCTGAAACCATAGGCATGATTAAATACAATTTTATCATCTTTTACAATTCCAATCGCAATGCCGGGCATACCAAACATATCGGCAGCATTTTTTATGTATATATCCAGCGAATCATAATCGGCCGCTGTTTGAGCTGATATCTGAACTTGTGGTATTACCCATAAAAAACCAATCAATAGAGAAACATAGACATTTTTCATTTCATAAATTTTAGATAAAAATAAATATAAATTGACAGAAGCTGAAACAATGGTACTATAATTCCTAATTTTGCCTGAAAGTAAAAACAAAATGTTATCAAAAATTTTAAAAGTGTAATTTTATGAAATTCGATCCAGCCAGTAACATTCAGGACTTACTACAATTTGGAGAGTATGGCGATGTGAACCCATCCATTACCGATTCGGCTACATTTACCTTTATGCAGGCCAATACCATGCTTGAGACTTTTCACGGAGATGCAGAAGGTTGTTTTCTTTATTCGCGTCATTGGAATCCGAGCAATAAATACCTGGCAGATGCAATGGCTGCCATGGAAGGCACCGAAGCTGCATGGGTGACTGCTTCGGGAATGGGTGCCATTTCGAATGCCCTGATGCATATCTGCAATGCAGGCGATCATATCGTTTCAAGTATTACAACCTATGGAGGCACCTATGCATTACTGGCGAATTATTTGCCGAAATTCAATATCGAAACCACCTTTGTTGATATCAGTGATCTGGAGTCAGTTAAAAATGCAATAAAACCCAATACGAAAGTAATATACACCGAAACAATGACCAATCCGCTGCTGGTTATTTCAGATATTCCAAAACTTGCGGAAATAGCTCATGAAAAGGATATCCTTCTGGTTGTTGATAATACCTTCACGCCGATGATCATTACTCCTTCGAAATTAGGTGCTGATATTACCGTATACAGTCTTACAAAATTTGTTAACGGAAAAAACGATTGCGTGGCAGGAGCCATCTGTGGTTCAACAGATTTTATAGGTTCTCTGATTGATGTTAACAGCGGCACATCCATGCTGCTTGGTCCTGTGCTTGATCCGCTCAGGTCGTCTCAAATCCTGAAAAACATTCATACCCTGCATATAAGAATGAAGCAGCATAGCACCAATGCCATGTATCTTGCAGAAAAGCTTAGCGAAAAAGGCGTGCCTGTTGTTTATCCCGGTCTTGTGAAGGATAAAGGTCATAAACTGATGACCCGGTTTATGAATCCCCAATTCGGGTATGGTGGTATGTTGGCTATTGACCTGGAAACTACAGAAAGGGCCAATGCATTAATGGAAAAAATGGAAATTGAAGGAGTTGGATACCTGGCTGTTAGCCTCGGATATTTTAAAACCTTGTTTAGTTGTTCAGGAAAAAGCACATCCTCTGAGGTACCGGAAGACATCCAGCACAAAATGGGAATGTCCGACGGACTTGTAAGATTTTCAGTTGGCCTGGACAATGATATAGAGCGTACCTTCAATAAAATAGATAAATGCATGCGTGAATTGGCCATTTATTAGACCGAAAATATTTGTAAAGCTTTTGTTAAAGAAATATCCGGTTACAATTATTTATCTATCTTTGCGGCAATAATAGTATTCACATTGATGTCAAGGATTATTTGAAACCAACAGTCTTCCCACTGCGAATGTCAACTTATCCCAATTACATCAGCTAATTAATTTTTAAAATGAAAAACGGAACAGTAAAATTTTTTAATGAGTCCAAAGGTTACGGATTTATTATTGACAATGAAACCAAAAAAGAGTACTTTGTTCATATAAGTGGCCTGGTCGACAAGGTAAGAGAGCAGGATGAAGTAACTTTTGATCTGAAAGAAGGCAAAAAAGGCATGAATGCCTGTGATGTAAAACTTGCCTAACACAGATTAAGAAGATCTAAAAAGTAAAGTCCCGCTTTTGGCGGGACTTTTTTTTATCTAAAATTTCTCTTTTACCGGCAAATTATTTTTCGGGTTTCCTGCCTGTTCTCTTTACAAAGCTTTACAAAATATACTCCCTTTTGCAGATCGTTTGTCGAAATGCTGACAATCTGGTTCACATTTTCTAATTGTTTTACAACCTGGCCCATCATATTCATTATGATGATGTTTGCACCTTCGGCATTTTTAATAACAAGTTCATTACTCCCGGGATTAGAACTTATTACAAGGTTTTCGAAATAGTTCGATTCAATCCCTGTTATAAAATCCAGGGTAATGGTCCAGTCAAGACCAGTAATACCCTCGAGGTGATAGGTTAACGGCTCAGTGAAATCATTCACCGAAACACCCGATTCCTGTAATTGATCCTCAACAAAAACTTCAACTCCTTTAACATAAAAATCGGCAACTAAAGCAGAAACATCAGTTCCTTCAGGCACTTTAATTAAAATCTGATTACCGGTAATTTCACCTACGATGTCGGTAGTTAAGCCAGGATTGTTTTCAGAGGTGAATTTAAAGCTTTGGAATTCAGGTGGTCCAAGGCTCTTAAAGCTGGTGCCTTCTATCAATACACCTGTATCGTATATGCCATCGCCTGCATCAGCAACGCCTATCATAAAGTGATATTCTTCGTCGGGGATCACCAGTGCCCATAAAGTTATAACGGTTGTGAAACCATCATATTCAATGGTTGCTCCATTTGTATTGTCAACATAATATTCAGAAAATGATTGGCCATTCACATTATTGATCGTAATAGGAATATCGGTGCCTGGCACGAGGGCGATGTTTTTTTCTGCATATACTCCTCCGCCAGGCATCGGACCGGATATAAAGAATCCGAAAACATCATTAAACGCCGCATTAACCCATTCGGGATATTCTTCTGAACCAAATACAAAATTGCACTTTACGGTATCATTCAGAGGAATGAAATCGAAAGCAAGTATCGATGCATCGTAAGTATATGGCGCAGCACAGATCATTGTAAGGGTTGGATGACCCGGCATTCCGTTGGCCATACTCGAACTGGTACTTGAATTGGGGCCCGGAATCAGGTAACCCGATCCTGAGGTTAAAAAGATACCAGCATCAATTCCGATATTGGTAGTACCTCCGTTACTAAATACACCACGTGCAATATCTGCACCCTGGTAGGTGACATCATCATATAAAACACCGGGGCCTATCAACGTTTCCACTAGATCGTCGACAGTGATATCCGGACCGGGTTCAATAAAGATTTGTGATTGTGTTTCGAATGAAAAGGCAAAGATAAATCCTGCCGTAAACATAAAGGTCAGTATGGATGATTTCATAACAGATTGGTTTTTATAGCTTCAAAGATAAATAAAAATTTTGATTATCTGCTTATGTGCCAGATAAAGCCTATTA
>JAGQVF010000090.1:7176-15225 GCA_020438135.1 Bacteroidales bacterium
AAATCATATATATTTGTGGCACGATAAAGTAAATAGTAACATCATGCAGGTAAAAAGATTTGGAGTTTCTCTTGAAGAAGAGCTTCAGCAGGAGCTTGACCGGCTTGTTAGCAAGCACCAGTTCCCGAACCGGTCGCAGGCCATTCGGTTCCTTATTAAAAAATATTCGGTTGAGGATGAGTGGATTGAGAACAGGGAAGTGGCCGGTGCTATTGTGCTCGTTTATGATCACCATAAACGGGAATTGCAAACAAAATCAACCGATATTCAACACGACTATCATCACCTTATCCTGTCTGTTCAACACGTGCATCTCGATCATCACAATTGCCTCGAAACCATTGCAGTAAAAGGCAAGGCCAATGAACTTAAAGACCTGGCAAACCAACTGATCGCAATTAAAGGCGTGATGCATGGTGAGCTTGTTATGACAGCAAAAAAGTAGGATAAAAAATGAGCCCGGAAATTTGGATACTGGCAGGGAGCGCTGCAACCATCGGGTTTGTTCACACAGCATTGGGGCCCGATCATTATCTTCCGTTTATTTTTATGGCAAAAGCAAGAAAATGGTCCATCTTTAAAACCAGTTGGATCACTGTTTTGTGCGGATTGGGACATGTTGGGAGTTCTGTATTGCTCGGAATTGCAGGATTTGCTTTTGGCATTGCGTTGGGAAAGCTTGAGATTTTTGAAAGTTTCAGAGGGGATCTCGCCGCCTGGGCATTTGTTCTTTTTGGTGTTGGTTATTTAATTTGGGGAATCAGAAGGGCTGTTCTTAACAACCCTCACAAACATATACATGTTCATTCCGATGGTATTATTCATGAACATGAGCACACACATACAAACAGTCATGATCATACCCACAAACGAAATATTACTCCCTGGATCTTATTCGCCATTTTTGTTCTGGGCCCCTGTGAACCGCTTATCCCGATTTTAATGTATCCGGCTGCACAACACAGCACTACCGGAATGGTTTTTATCGCCGGGCTTTTCAGTGTTGTTACGATCGCGACAATGCTTGTAATTGTTTTACTTCTGACTTTCGGGTTTAAATTTATCTCTCTCGGTAAGCTTGAGAGATATTCTCATGCCCTTGCAGGTGCTATAGTTTTATTGAGTGGTGTGGCTATCCTTGCAGGATTATGACTATAAATGAATGCCTGCAAACGCGAAGCTTACAGGCATTCTTATCAAACGAACTTTCAATATATTATTTACACCAAGAGCACTCTTCTTACAGTGACAACCTGAGAGAAAGGATAAAATTCCGGCCTGCGGCTGCGATTCCTGAACTGTAAGGACGATACCGCTGGTCTGTAATATTTTCGAGGCCCCCGCTAACTGAAAGTTGATCGTTAAGCTGATAATTGGCCTTGAAATTAAGGGTATACCAAGAAGGTGAATAGGGATTGCCATTTTCATCGGAAGCATAGAGATATGATTTTCCCTGTTCTTCGATGTTCAGGTTATCATAACTCACCTCTCCGTTATACACAGCATAAAATTCCATCCTGAGTTGCTGTGTGGAATAGGTTAACCTTGTTATGCCAAACCAGGGTGCTGCATGCCTTGATGGACTTGTTGTTCCATCATCCATTTCTTCTTCGCCCTGTTGATAGTTAAACCTGGATGAAATACCAAAGCCTGCAGGCAGTTTAATTTCTACTCCTGCCTGAATTCCCCATACATTAGCACTGGCAGCATTTTGGATAGCCTGAACTTTTTTAAGTTCGCCGTCATACATGATACTATCCATTCCATTGATGGAATAATCTCTTCTGACCATGGCATTTTCAAGTATGGTATAATACCCCGTGATATCAATTTTAAGAAAGTCTCCGAAAACTTTAGCCGCATCGATCTCTGCATTGTAAGCGTATTCTGCTTCAAGATCAGTATTCGGCACCGTAACTGAACCTTCTTCCGAATCGAAAACTTTTCCTATGTCATCCACATTCGGCGACCTGAAACCGGTGGATACACCTGCTGAAATTGTCCATCTTTCCGTTGGATTGATAATTACCCCAAGGTTTCCTGATAGCGCTCCATTGTTTAATTTTGAGTTTGTTTCGGAAATAGGGTAGTAGGTGGTATCAAACTCCGAATCGACAATAAACCGGTTATATCTTGCTCCTGCATGCAACATAATTTTTTCATTCAGTTTTTGTTGCACCGTGATGTAGGCAGCATAGGATGCCCAGGTTGATTGAGGATATCTTGACGGACCGTTAAAAGAAATACCGGTATTGATATCTTCTTCAATACCTGATGAAGTTACATCATTGATCACTGCTTCGAGCCCATACAAGAGGGTTGAACCGTTTCCAACTTTTTTTATCAGGTCAAGGTTAGCAGAATATGCTTCAACCTCCTCAAAACGTTTGTGCCTGATAAAATCGTTAAAGTCCCGGTCGATCCGGCTTTCTTCAAAATGTTGCCACGCCACCCGAAGAGTTGCTTCATCATAGATGCCTGTTTCGGCATGATGTGTAATATTCAGGTTGTTCATCATCCAAATTTGTGGCCCATAATACCATTCACCACTTCTGGGTAATCCGTTTCGCAACCTGATATGTCTGTCGTACCGGTCGTAATCGGTAGTTGTAGAATAATGAAATCCATAGTTGAAATCCCAGTTCTCATTTGGCTTAAACCTGATTTTTTGCATCATGTTGGTTTGTTTGTACGAAGTGGGTTTTTGAACCAGCGGATCATTATTTGTAAAAACTTTGTCAACACTGTCGACCCGTTGTACATAAAAGGGCCTCAGGTAATCGTCGGGCCCGTATGATCCCATACGAAGATCACCAAAATTGTAATTTGAGAAACTGGTAACCATGGCCCATTTTTTCCAACCGACATTTACATCCACGTGTCCTGTTTGCTCGTTGTTAGCTGAAGCGAAGCGAAGGACTGCATTTCCTGAAACCAATGGATCTTTGCTATTCGAAAGATGAGGTGTTAAGGTTTGAAAACTCATCACCCCACCGATAGCATCACTTCCGTAAATCACAGAACCCGGACCGAACAACACCTCTGCCCGTTCGGTCGCAAACGGATCGAGGCTGATGATATTCTGTAAATTTCCCCCCCTGAAAATAGCGGTATTCATACGAATACCATCCACCGCAATCAGCAGACGATTGGTGGCAAATCCCCTGATCATCGGACTACCGCCGCCCTGTTGACTTTTCTGTATGAAAACTTCACCGGTTGTTCCTAACATATCTGCAGCCGTTTGTGGATTTTCAAGAGCCACTTTTTTTGCAGAAATGGTGGTTACTTTTGCTGAAGTTTCACGGGTTTGCTGGTTCCAACGTGTTGCCGAAACCACAACCTGATCAAGGGTGATGTTAGAAGGATTCAGGAAAACTGTAAATCTCAATTGATTGAGTTCCTCATAACTGGCTGTGTATTTTTCGTAACCAACCATGCTGATAATAATTTCCGGCGATCCTTCGAATGTTGAAATATCTGCCTGACCATTCGCATTGGTTATTACATAGGCTTTCGGATTATCACTGGATACAGTTGCAAATTCGAGCAGTTCAAAATCAACAAGGTCTTTAACAGTTAGCACCTGTGATTTGCCTGCCATGGCAATGAGAACTATTGCCATAAAAAGTATATATCTTTTCATGTTTTAAACTTTAAATTGCACAAAATATAAATAACGCCTCGTTTACAATGTGATGAGAGGCTATTTTTCGGAGTTCCTATTTTATGCAAATTTTTGGGGGGGAGGAAGAATCCGTTTCAGAAATCCTGTTTTTTCTTCCTGAGAATAATTGGCTAATAAAGCTTTATATTTACTGCTATTTAGCAGTCTGATCTTGTATTTTTGAAATATTAAGTTATTGAGAAATATTTTTAGGTTGGGCATTTTGTCATTGTTGACCGGATTATGATCGACCAATCCTGCAACAATTTCAGCCAGTTGATTCCTGAGTTTGGTTTCTTTCGCATGGTAGTAACACAAAAACCAATTATGTTTGTCGTCCGACCCTGAATCTACTACATCGTACATCCTGCCCTGGTACTCGAACTCATAATCCTTTATCCACCTGACAGAAGTTGAAATCTCATCATGCAAAAAGGAGAGTACGATCAGTTGCCCCTCTTTTTTGGCCTCAGCAATGTCCTTTTCAACATTGTTATGTGCATGTTCAATTTTTATGTGAAATACCAGATAACTTCCCCAAAAGGGAATGATCAGGGCCAGCAGCAACAATATCGAAAATGCCTTTTTCAAGTTGGCAAAAGTAAACATAAAATAGCACTACAGCCACTTCAGAGGTGAGATTCCAAAATTTGGATTACGGCCCAGCTAATTGGCACTAACGAGATTGAATTTTCCTCCGTCGCCTTCTTTAATAACAATACCCGCCTCTTTCAATTCCATGATATGTTTCAGTACGGTATATTTGGGGTATCTGAAGTTCATAACAATATCACCATAGAATGCGCCTTTTTGCTGGTCGATGTAGCTAAGTATTTCTTTTTTAATGGGGTGCATGAATATCTCCTTTGTTTTTTGTTTCATAATATGTTTTAATAATCCGGGAAAACCACTACAGGGATCATAAATTCTTCAAGAATTTGTTCTGACAGGTTTTCTGTGAAAATTTGTTTGATCAGGTTTTTCTTTTCATTCATGAATATCATCATATCGACTTTCTCCTTTTTCACAACATCTGAAATTCCTGTTTTTTTATTTTCCTCATCTATCGATATGTGGTTTATGTTATGCAGGTTATCAACTTTGCTTAACTTTTCGATATAGCCTTCTTTCAGCAATTGATGTTTGTATTCATCTTTTCCTTTCGGGTGAAAAAAAATCAGTTTGTTCCCAAGCCCCTGCACCAGGTTAACAAAACTGTTGATGTGATCTATGTGTTCTTTTTGATGATTAACCAGGTACCCAACGGTTTTGACAGGCGTAAACTTCGTATCCGTGGGAATAAAACAAACGGGACATTTAACAAGGTTGAGCAGATTCTCTCCCGATTCACCCGTGATTTTATGGATCATACTGTTCCGGTTTTTCGTCATTACCACCAATAATATATCTCCCTTTTCTGTCCGATTCGCTAAACTTTCAATTAACGGTCCGGCATCAGTTTCCGTTTTTATGTCAATTTCCCGGGATGACGGACTCTTCAGTTCTCTGAGACCTTTCGCTACCGACTTTTCAAACTTTTTGATTTGGGCTGAAACGCTCTTATCAATTACTTCACCGGTAAGCTTAGCGTTTTCTTTTGTTTTTGGCTTTGTTTCCTGTATCGCAGTGTAAAGCAAAAGCCTGGCATGAAGCCGGACAGCCAGGTAAGCACCGAATCTGATCAGATCGGTGAACCCTTTTTCTGCAGTAGTGGATACGAGGATGTTTTTCATAATTGTAATTGTGTTTTACAAAAATAGTTAAAATATTTTACATTTAATAGCCTTATGGATTTTAAATTAAAAATATTGGAATAAAAATTTACAAATATTTGCAAATTTGAAAAAATAGCATATTTTTGTAAAAAATATTTACGTTTATGGGTTATTTTGCTCAAAATCTGAAGTTTCTTAGGTCGAGTCAAAAACTCAGCCAGGAATTATTTGCCCAGCAAATCGGACTCAATCGTGGAAATATAGCGAGTTACGAGAAAGGGACCGCAGAACCAAGCTTAACCAATCTTCTAAAAATTGCCCGTTTTTTCAGGATTGATGTAGAATATTTACTCGAAGGTAAAATTGAAGATCATCGTGAAATGATCGAATCGCTGACACAAACTCAAACGTTGCAAACCAATGGATCGGGTGCACCTGTAATTCAGTTTGAAAATACTTTCAGGGAAAAACTTCTGTTGAATAAAAAGAATCTCGAAGATTTCAGAAAGCGTTCTGATGAAATGTCTAAAATTTTGGAGGGATTCAGGCAGTTTCATAAGTTCAAGATGGAATCATCAGAAAATATATCGGAAGATGTACGAAAAATGGCGATCGATTATGAAAAATTGATGGAAGTGCTGGAAGATGTGCTCAATACCAATAAAAATATCATCTCTATGCTGGAGCAAACCAGCACATCAGAGCAGGGCCATTCCTGATAACCCGGGTGTTAAACAATTCTTTTCTCAATATAATCGCTGTTTAAAATCCTGAGGGCACCCATATAATCGAGTTTAAATTCGATCAGGTCGCCGATTTTTAATTTTCCACTATTTCTGCCTATGTCAACAATGATCATGTCGGAGCTTGCTCCCTGAAACTCATAATTTTTCCTTATGGGAGTGATGTTTTTTGTGTCGATATCCAACAACCCGATATCGAGAATAGCCCTGTAAGATGTTTTTCCGTAATCCTGCTCATTTATTTCAGGAGATTCACCGGCAACATTGGTTCCAATTTCGCCATACGGAACTTTTGGTTTTTCTGATAATTCAATAATTTCTGCAAAAAACCTGAAAACATCCTGTTTCATTCCTTTAATAGCTTTCCCTGTAATAAGGTTATTACCGAAGAAAAGTGTTTCCCCAATCCTGAAATGATTGACGCCCCGCGGAACAAGCTTTTTAAATATCATGGGAATGGTAACGGATGAACCACCTGAAATCCAGCTTATTTTTTTATTGAATTTAGCTTCGATCAATTGTTTGTACAAACTAAGCTGTACCATTTTATCGTGGGTGGGCATGATGCCATTCATACAATTGAGATTGGTTCCGATGCCGATGATTTCAATGTTGGGCAATTTAAAAATGCTGGAATAAAAGTCCATCAGATGTTCTCCCATAACTCCTTCTCTGAGGTCGCCCATCTCGATCATAATAATCAGTTTGTGAACTTTTTTCTGCCGCCTAGCTTCCTCGGAGATCATCCTGATGGTGTCGTACTCTGTGTTAAGACTAACGTCGGCATATTTCACCAGGGTTTTTATCGAACGTTTTGGCGGCGGTTTAATGTAAACAGTTTGCACACCGGAGTCGACCTGTTTGATCACCCTGAGATTGCTGATACGGGAATCGTGAACTTCACGTATACCAAGTTCAAGCAGGGTTTTGATGTATTCCTTATTTCCGCACAAAAGTTTACTTACTGCCCCCCACGAGATGTTGTTGGATTCGAAAAGTTTATTAAGAAAATTAAAATTATGATTTAACTTTTCTTTGTTAAGCTGAATGTAAGCCATTTTTTTTAGTTTTTAATTCGTTTTATGTGCTGTGGCAACCTGGTTAGTAACTCATAATTAACCTGTTTACTAAGTTCGCCAAATGAAGCTACGGATAATTGATGATTTCCCTGCCTGCCAATGATCACAACTTCATCACCAGGTTTTACATCCGGTAGCTTCGATACATTAGCCAGGATCATGTTCATATTTACCATTCCAATAATCGAAATTCTTTCATTGTTGATCAATACTTTACCCTGATTGCTCAGGGCCCTGCTGTAGCCATCACTGTAGCCAACTGGTATTACAGCAATTTTCATGTTGTGGTAAGCCTGAAAATTATGTCCATATCCAATAAATTCACCCTGATTTACTTTTTTTACGGCCATCACTTCTGTTTTCCACCGAATAACCCTTCCCAAGGGATCTTTGGCATGTTTGCGCCCATGAATGTAATGGATGAAAGTTTCGCGACTTGGCCAAAACCCATATTGTAAAATCCCGATCCTCACCATATCCATTCTTGTCTCTGGATAAGTAATGGCTGCGGCCGAGCAGGCAGTATGTTTCAAGCGTGGATTGATTCCCTGTTCGTTGAGCCAGGCGCAGGTTTCTATAAATTCTTCGAGTTGGTTGTGTATGCGCACATAGTTGGCAATGCTTTCGGCTCCGGCATAATGTGTACAAATACCTTTTAATTCAAAAGCTTCCGGATTTTTTTCAATCACTTCTACCAACTCGTTCAGATCTTTAGGCCTGAATCCTGTGCGGTTCATGCCTGTTTCAACTTCAATATGGATGTTTGCTTTTTGGCCTGTTTCAACCCAAAGGGCAAGTGCTTTTTTTACCCTTTCCATATCCGATACAAAAAACTCAATGTTATG
>JAGQVF010000091.1:0-2325 GCA_020438135.1 Bacteroidales bacterium
GCAAATTGTGTGAATCGGTTGAATCGGAAAATTGAGACCCTCATCTCAACTTTAGTCACTTAAAACTCAAAATTTTAGTCAATACTTTTAAAAACCAGTTTCCTGAAATTCTCCTCATTCCACAGGTCGTACAACTGTTTGAAGTCGGTGTAATTCTCCGGTGAAATTTCGCTGTCAGGAATGATCAGCATTCTTTTCACGGTGATTTTATTTCCTTTTTGTTCGGTGGATAAAACCAATTCGCCGGCGCTGTTTTTAATTTCCGTCAATTCTACCGGGTTTACCAACGTATATTTTCCCTGAATTGTGAATTCATAACTATATTGCTCGTTTACCGGATAAGCAAGCTCCAACGGGACTTCACGGTTTGATTTCAGGTAATTCAAATGCCAGCCCTCTGTACCCTTTTTATTGAAAGGTAGTTCCAGAAAATGATAACCGCCGTAATTTTGAGCCGGTTTGTTTGTTTCGATGGTCAATTCTGCCAAACTCCTGAATTGCGCATCGTTGATCAATTTTGAAGAAACAATCGATTTTTTATCAATACCACTCAGCAAACCTTTCACATAACTGCTATCCGATTCAATCTCATAATAAGGATTGGCAGCTTCGGTCATCATGATCCCGATGTTGCCTTTCAATTTCAGGCTGTCGTCGAGGGTTAAGGTTCCGTTGGTCACTACTTTGTTTTCGAAGCGTTCATTCACCGCCTCCACACGGGTTTGCTTCGGATCGAGGGCAATCAATGTATTTCCTGATAAATGATAGATCAGGTTTTGGTCGGAAGATTTAATTGGAGACACATACATCTGTTCCAGTTCCCTCGGGTTGACCTGCACCAGGAAATCCGATACCAGGGGCAAACATCCGATGTTCTCATCATAAAGTTTTGAAGAAAGCGATAAAACCGGCACAGCATGCACCGTCGATTCACGGAGCAAAGCCACCATCAAAAGTGATTTTTCAAAGGCAGTACCCCCATTGCTTTCCCAGGATTTTGAAGGAATTCTGCCTGCATAACCAGCGTACTCCCAGGGGATCAGCCAGTTGTTTACCTGTTCTGTTACCATTTTATTCACCTTTGCTATAAATGGTAAATCGTATTTATTTTCCTTGCGGATGGCTGCCACCTCTTCCTGCATCTCCTGGTTGGCTTTGAGTTGCCACATAGGCTGCTGATAAAGCCAATCCAGCGCCTCTTTCCAGGTGAGTGTACTGAAGATCAATCGGGGGAGATAGGCATGATCTGCCGGCAGATGCGACTCATGCGAAGTTTCTTTCAATCCTTTAAATACAAATGTATACGTTGTAAAATCTCCTTCCTCGCTAATTTCAGGGGCAGTGCGCAGATTCAGCACCTTGTAATGAAGTTCGCTTCCCTTGGGCACTTTTATGATGATCTCCTCTTCCAAAACAGGGGAATCCTGTGGAAGCAATTCGTCGGCCATCAATCCCGGAAAATAACCAGGTTCTGATTTTAAATTATAATCGAGCTCAAGCACCGCACCGATTTCCGTTCCCGGATGTGTCACCACCATCTCACGCAGGTGGTTGTACGGCGGTGATCCGGCTGCAAAACGTGGCAACACCTCATTGTACGCATTAAACGGAGCTTCGGTCACTTTGCCGTCTTTATGGGTAGTCCGGCAATAATTGATGTTCAACTCCTGGCTCTGCGGATTGTAAACAATAAACGTTTCACCGTAAAGGCGATTGAAGGAATAATGCGTAAGCAGGGTCAGTTTTTTGTAATAATGAAAATCGACCGAGCCGTCGTCAAACAGGGTATATTCTTTTACGATCTTATCGTATCGGGCATCGGATTCGGGTTGTGCCTGTGTGAGGGAGATGCCCACGCCAAGCAGTAAAAAAGTGAGGATAATTTTATACATGGTAACGATCTGTAAAGGTTATTAATCGGCAACTTTTAAAATGACTGGTTCATCTGAAAATTTCTTTTGGGCCACCACTGCTCTTTTCACCGGCTCCCATTCATCCGGGTCGTAAATCCGTTTTTCGAGGGTTATATTTTCAGAAACGGTTAATGTGCTTCCGTCAGCCATCACCATACCTTTGAAACTTGCGGCTTCCGAACCGAACATTTCGGCAGGAGGCAAATGTTTGGCAAGTACGTTAAAAGGTAAGGTAACCGTTTCTGATAGTTCTACTTCCCTGGAGCAGCGGTCGCGGAACTGGTATTTCCGGTCTTTCACGCTGGTATCAAGGTAAAGATGCGACATGGCGCGTTTAAAGATCCCTGATACCACAAACGGTGTAAAAATGATCTCTTCGTCAGTGATGATGGCATATTCGGGGATGGAATAG
>JAGQVF010000091.1:2435-3766 GCA_020438135.1 Bacteroidales bacterium
AGGCTGTTTTTCCATTCCGATACATATCCGCTTGTAAAAAGCCTGCGAATGGCAGCATCCGATTGACCTTCGGCTTCGAGGGTAAAGTTTCCGTTGAGGGTTCCATTCCTGATTAATTCAGAATTTCCGGTGATCCGAAGGTAATGGTTCGAAGGATCGGAAACCGGGGTGATCATCAGGTCGGCTCCTTCAGGCAACCCCATCAGGTAATTCTGCTGTTGTTCGAGGCTCGACCAAAGTTCCCTCACAAACGGAACCCAGGTAGGATCCAGCACATGATATTTTCCATCAGACAATTTTACGACCGTTACACTGTGGTTAAACTGATCGGCAGGAATGCGGTCGATTCGTGAACCGGCCATCGTCATGGCTGCATAAGACTCAAATCCGGCAGCCCTCAGCATGGTGATCAGCATACCGGCTTTATCCTTGCATACGCCGCAACGATCCGAAAAAGTCATCTCACCTTTGTGCAGGGTATAACCTTCTCCTTCGCCCATCGAAATGCCTGAATACCGGATATTATCGGCCACCCAATGGGTAAGCAAAGCAACCGAATCCATTTCATTCTCAGCGCCTTCGAGAATTTCAGCTACTTTGCGGTCGATCTCCAGGGTTGATTCAAAACTTCCGAAATCTTCATTCACTTTGTAAAACCAAACCGATTTGGCATACCAATCGGGACTTGTGGAGATCAGCAGTTTGGTAAATTCATCCGATTTGGCCACCATGTTGGGTTCCCGTGCAGGCTCTGAATAATCGCTTTTCGAAAAAGTATAAACGAATTTTTCACCTGCCGGTTTTGCCGAAACTTTCACTTCGCCGTTGTACACTTCGTACTGCACCAGCTTATCATCAGGAATACTCACGCTGTAAACCTTTTCCAGCACCGGTTGCTCACTCCAGAATTCAACGATCTCATAAAAGTGGCCCCGCATCGGCGGGATGTATCGTTCATCGTCCGATCCATCGTGAAGCAAGGCATAAGTGAAACCCTTGCGATACAATTTCACTTCGAAGGCATCGCCCGGTTCAAGCCTGCCCAGGCCGATCATCTTTTCACGTGCACCCCAATAAATGGCCCTTGCCGGAGCCGGATAATCCAACACATTTTGCATGTCAAGTTTCTCTGTTTCTCCGGACTTACGGTAAATTGTTATCCCTTCAATTTCAATAAAAGCCGAGAGGGGATCATATCCGATCTGATACACCGCATTTTCGGCAGCACCTTTATCATCAAGGACTTTCGTTAGCTGATGCACATGGACATGACTCAATCCGGATTCCTCGACATCCACCTTTGTACTATCAAAAATGATAAGTTCATGTTT
>JAGQVF010000091.1:3844-8282 GCA_020438135.1 Bacteroidales bacterium
GCTGCGAAATAAAAACCGGATAACAATAGAAGGAGTATTTTTTTACCACTCATTTTGTAAGTTTTTGAAGGGATAAAACTAAAAATTAAAAACGAGGTGTTTGCTTTTTAATTCACTTTTTTTGAAGCTTACAGACAGGTTTATTAACAAGTATTGTTTTTTTCTCAACAAAAACATTAAAATATTTTAAAATGCTTCATAATCTGCTAATATATTAGCACTTTTGCAACATTTTTCAGGATTTAGTAAAATTCTCAAAGCAAAATAACACTATGAAAAAACATTACAGTAAATTATTGGTACCCGCATTGTTTATCCTGCTGATATACATGGCTGGATGCGTTTCCACAGAAATACCCGGCAACTACAATGTAGATCCCGAGGTGTTGGAAGCCACAGGCGGAACAGTTAACTTTAAAGTGACAGGCACAGTGCCTGAAAAGTCTTTCCACAAAAAAGCAAAGGTTGAATTTACCCCTTACGTAAAATACGACGGTAAAACCAAAGAACTTGACAAGTTTACCCTGAGAGGTGAAAAAACCGAAGGTGATGGAACGGTTATCAATTCAAAAACAGGTGGAAGTTTCACCTATACGCAGAGTTTTGAATATACCGATGAAATGAAAGATGCCGAACTGTTTGTTTCTCCCAAAATCATCAAAGGAAGTAAAGAACAAACTTTTGATGACATTAAGATCGCAGACGGGATCATCGTTACCTATCAAAACGTTTTACACGATGAAAAGACAATTCAGGCTCCCTCAGGATATGAAAAAGAAACGATCATTTCGGAGATGGCCACTATCTATTTCAGGCAAAACATGCACAATCTCAACTGGAGCATGGAACTGAACCAGGACGCCAAAGAGAAAAGAGAGCAGCTCGATGAATTCCTGATGAACGGATGGGAGATCAAAGACATTAAAATTGATGCATGGGCATCTCCGGAAGGGGAATTGAGTTTTAATGAGAACCTCGCTGAAGACCGGTCGGAAACTGCTAAAAAATATATGGAAGATCGGCTGAAAACTACCGACCGTAAACTTGCCAAAGAAAAAGGTGTGAAAGAATCCGAGATCGAAAGAACTCCAAAATACAATGCTTCCAGCCATGGCGAAGATTGGGACGGATTTATGAAAGCGGTTAAAAATTCAGACATTAAAGATAAAAGCACCATTATCAATGTAGTGAACAGTCAGTCGGATGTGGCAAAACGCGAGCAGGAGATCCGCAACATGACCGTTATTTATAATGAAGTTGCCGATGAAATTCTTCCTCCGCTCAGAAGGGCAGAGATCACCGTAAATTGTTTTGAACCGAAACGTTCGGATGAAGAGATCGCCGAACTGGCAGCCACCAGCCCCGATTCGCTGACTTACAAAGAATTGCTGCACGCTGCCGACCTGACGGACGACAACCAGGCCAAATACAACATTTATAAAGCCGGTTTCACACATCCCGACCGCGACTGGAAAACCTATAACAATGCTGCGGTTGAAGCGCTTGCACTTGGCAAAATGGATGAGGCTGAAAATTACCTGAACCAGGCCAATAAACTGGCCCCGGGTAACGGCATTATCGAAAACAATCTTGGCGTTCTGTCCAGCAGAAAAGAAAACTACCAGGATGCTGAAATGCATTTTATGAACGCACAAAAAGCCGGTGAAGATGTTTCCTACAACCTGGGCATCATCGCCATTCAAAAAGGGGAATATCAAAAAGCGCTGACGCAGTTCAAAAACATCGATTGCGACCACAACGTGGCCCTGGCTCAATTGCTTTCAGGTAAAATGAATGAGGCTTTCAACAACCTCAAATGTGCTCCTGAGAGTCCCAAAACGTTCTACATGCTGGCCGTTTATGGAGCCCGTACCAACAATGCCGACCTGGTGTACGAATACCTGGGTAAAGCAGTGGCAAAAGACAGCTCGATGAAAGCCAAAGCAAAAGACGATAAAGAATTTGTAAAATTCGCCGATAACGATCAGTTTAAAAACATCGTTAACTAATACGAAATTCACATATAATCGAAGCCCCGGTAGTTGATGCCGGGGCTTTTTGTTTTTGAACATTCATACCCTTCCAACGTTACTATTTAGCTAATCATAAGGGTTATGTAGCTTTGCTATGACCAGGAAATGTAAAACCAAAGAACAGATCAAATGGACTTGAAAAATTTCGAAGAGATTCCTTCGCTCGACCTGAACGACTTTATCCACGGCGATGAAGAAACCAAACAAAATTTTGTAAAAAAACTGGGGGATGCCTGGACCGAAATCGGTTTTGTGGCAGTAAAAAATCATGGTTTGGATGAAAACGACCGGACTCATCTCTACAATGCCGTTCAACAGTTTTTCACCCTTCCACACGAGGTTAAAGTTAAGTATGAAGATCCCGAAATACAGGGACAGCGCGGATATATCGGTAAAATGAAAGAACATGCCAAGGGATATGATGCACCCGACCTGAAAGAGTTTTACCACATCGGTCAGTTAAACGACCAAAACGATCCCGACACACAGGAATATCCGCAAAATGTATTTCCTGAGGAAGTTCCCGACTTTGAGACCTATGGTTTGAAAGCTTTTAAAACCCTGGAACAGGCCGGCATTTACCTCTTGCAGGCGGTGGCTTTATACCTGGGTTTGGATGAACACTATTTTGATGACAAGGTGCGAAACGGAAATTCCATTCTGCGGCCGATCCACTATTTTCCGATGACTGACGGAGCAGAACTCCCCGAGGATTCTGTAAGGGCTGCCCAGCACACCGACATCAACCTGATCACCCTGCTGATGGGCGCCAGTGCCGACGGTTTACAGGTTCTGCGTCGTGATGGCGAATGGATTCCGATTACCGCATTACCCGAACAAATCGTTGTTAACGTGGGCGATATGCTTTCACGACTGACCAACAATAAACTCTCCTCTACCGTTCACCGGGTGGTAAATCCACCAAAGGAGCTACGGCACCTGCCCCGCTTTTCCATTCCGTTTTTTATGCACCCCAAATCGGCCATGGATTTAAGTTGCCTGCCCGAATGCATCGACGATGATCATCCGAAACTTTTCAGTGATATCACCGCAGGAAACTATCTTCAGGAGCGGTTGAAAGAGATTGGGTTTTAATGTAATTTCCCCCGGCCTGAAACCCGGAGGAACACAATCTCCCTCCGCTACCGGTACAACATCTTCACGCTCAACCCTTTTTGGGTCGACCATCCTTCTTTATCTGTCAGGCTGATAAAAAAGTGATAATCGCCTTCATCGTAAGGGCCCACTCCGTTACTGGCCGGAATTTCAATGGGCAGATCGGTGATGTAGTTGTTGATTCCGGATGGAATGTCGTAATCATCGATTAACGTGTAAGGATTCACCGGATCTTTATCCGGATCGGGATCACAAACGGTAACTTCCGTACTGTGCGAATGGTGGTCGAAATTGTTGTGAATATCGATGCTGAAACTACCCAGTTCCTCGTTGTCGGTAAATACAACCTGGAAATTAAATGTCTCACCAAAATAAATGGTGTCGCAATTGACCGGAAATACCCCCACGGCATTCAGGTCGATCTTTGGTTTTTCGGTATCGGTTTCATCCTCTTTTTTGCACGCTCCGGTTACCATGATCAGCAGCATGGTCGCCAATATTGCGATCGATAGTACTTTTCTCATTTCTGTAAAAAAATTTATGGGATTAATCATGCTGTTGTTTTATATCTGCAAAAATAGTTCTTTCGATGGACTGTTTGGTGGTATCCGCAACAAGAACCCTGATCTCATCCTGCACAGCAGATTGTTGTCCTTCCCTATCGGTAACCAGAAAATGAAAATGGTAGTGTCCTGTATCGGCATTCATAGGAACATCGATGTGTTTATGAAAGGTAGTGTTTAAGAGTCCGGAAAATTCGGTATAGCTTGTATCGATTTCCCATTCTCCGTTTTTCGAATGATGCTCTCCTTCAGGATGAATTTCTATGGTTATTTTGCTAATTTTCCCTTCGGCTTCGATGTTGGCTTCAATATGAAGTTCCCCACCTATCAATGCTGTTTTGCTGTTTTCCATTCCCAACTCTGTTAAATTGATGACCGGTTTGGAAACGGATTCATCCTCGTCTTTACTGCATGAAGAAAATAATAAACCTGTAATTATCATAATAGCAAATAAAATAATTTTTGAATTCATTTTATTAAATTTTAATTGTTTAATATTTCGTTTTGTTTAATTGTGTTCCATGAAAAGGGAATAGAGATATTCAGAATAAAATTTCTTCCCGGTTCAGGAACATTGATCAGCCTGTAGTAGCTGGTATGATTAAAATATTTGGTATTCAACAGGTTTTGAACCTGAAGTGAAATACTGATTTGTTGTTTGCTGATTTTCAAATCCCCTCCGAATCCGATATTCACCACCTGGTATCCATCGGTTGGCTCTTCAGG
>JAGQVF010000091.1:8460-8606 GCA_020438135.1 Bacteroidales bacterium
GTTTTCTGCTCTGAATAAACATATTCACCGATCAATCCAAGCTGCAACGATTTGAGCAATTGATAATGGGCATGGATCTCTCCGCCATACCGCAGCACTTCACTTTGTGTGTATTCATACACTTGATTTCCATTTCCGTACAAACG
>JAGQVF010000092.1 GCA_020438135.1 Bacteroidales bacterium
CTGAAGGAAAATTCGAGGGTGGTGCTGTATGAAGAAAATGGTAAGGTGAAATATTATGCCCTTGCTGAAAAAGGTCCGGAAAACGTGGAAGAATTGCGGACGAAGATCAACACCCAGCAATCGGAGATCAAAGAAGTGAAGGGTTTGCAGGATGAAGTGACGAAGCTTCGCAAACAGCTTGAAACAGTGCAGGGCGAGCACCAGAAGGCGATCTCATCAAGGGATAAGGAAATTGAGGAGTTGAAACAATCCGTGACACAATTCAGCAAAATGAGTGGTGATTTTGAGTCGTTGCGTAAACAGGTGAACCAGTTGACGCGGGTTCAGAAAACACCGCCCAAACGAGGGGGTTCAGGCGGTAAGAAATAAATTTCATCGCAATAAAAAAGCCGGTTTGTCGACCGGCTTTTTTGTTGAATAATGGTAATTTATTTCACAATGAACGAACAATTTCCCGCATTGTCTTTCCAACCGCCGTTTTTATCGACGTTGTCCACCTGTCCGTTCATATCAATATCTCCGTTGTAATATCCGATCTGATTATACTGATCATACCACTTCTCATTTTTATCGAGATTGTTGATCTCCATGTCACCATTGGCATCCCCTGCCATCATTCCCCAAATTCCTGTCCCGACTTGCTTATAGGTACAACTTCCGCCAAACACCTGCGAAGCTGATAATGTAAAATCGTACTCATAAATATCTCCGTTCAGAACAGCCGGATAAGCGGCCATCACACCGAGGTGATTTCTATGCCATATCACGACATACAGATCATCAGTTACCGTATTGGTAAACGAGAGTGGTGAAACCCCATCTGTTGAAACGATCGAACCATTTGTCAGGATAAATGCAGCCTGTTGTTCGATGATCGTTGCCGGTGTAGCTGTTTCCGGTCCCCCGGCAGTTTCACGCAGTTCAACCAAAACCCAATCGATAACTGAAGTATTGGGAATGGCAGCAACACTTTCGGTACCACTGTAATTCCAGGGTGCTGCGTTGTAAGGCTGATTTAATGGGATTACATTCAATGCATTCAGATACTGGATCATTTGTGTACCACTGAAAGGTCCTTCCAGGAATGCTTTGGCACTCAGGTTGATCCCGGTGTTAACCATTACATTGAGCGTACAAGGGACTACTACCGAAGGCTGATCCGGATCATTGCTGGTGATTGTCATGTCCTTGTAATAGATCCCTTCCTCCATTCCGGTGGCATCGAACAAAACATCAATATTTTCCGATCCGAATGAAGGTACAGACCCAATAACAGGATTTGGAACCAGCCAATCATAAACCGGTTCATCACTCGTTACAAGGGTTTGATAATAGGGTGAGTAGTTTGTGTAATTATTTATACAGGTTGTAGCAGGAGGATATCCGGCAGTGGTAGCAGCAACACCAGATTCCAGCGTTCCGAAAGAAGTGGTTAGTGGTACCGTTTCAGAACCCCTTCCATAAGTTGCTGTACCATTCCAACTCGAACCGATATAATAATAATAACCCGCATCCAGACTAACTGCAATCGAACCGGAAGAATACCATCCTTCACCGGTTCCTGAACTCGCTACATAGGTTTCATGAATCTGGGAATATGTTCCGTCGATTGTGGTTCCCTCATAAACAAAGAAATACAGATCGGTTGTGGTTGTAAAGTCCAGGTAAAACCTAATTTCAGTAAGAGAGGTGGTGGTAGTAACATAAAACACATTACCCCTGTCGCGTGCATCTCCTGCCCAGGATCCACCTGCCCAGCTTCCGAATGTTTCTTCACCTTTATTATCTGACGGACCATACTTTTCAATTGGTGGCAAGGCCCAGTTTAACGGGTTGTCACCACCGGTTGTCAATTCATCAAAAGCATTGCTAATATTTTCTTTGGACTTCAATTTTTCCAGTTCATCTTTTGAAAGCTGCTGAACCATTTTCCCTTTGGTGGCATCGGATCCGGAAACCGATATATTGAAGTTCAGTTCCTGTTCACCATTATTGGTGACGGTCATTGACTCAACCAATGTTTCATCCGGATTGAGCGTAACGTTAAAACTCATCGGATTTACACTGATGTCAGGAGGAAGCAAAGGTGTACCTGTAATTCCGAAGAAGGTGAGATATTGATTCATCAGTTCTTCTTTTGTAGAAGGGAAAGTTCCGTCATCCAGACCACCGAACTCATGCGAAGCGCCGATGGTTTTGTAGGTACCGGCATCATAAGCAACAGCAGTTCCATAAACCGGTGATGAATTCTTTAATATAGAAAAAGCAGGAGAAATCGGATCGATATGGTCCATGTAATTGTTTTCACCTGAATATGAGAAACTCATTCCGGCTGTTATGGTTCCTGCTTGACCTTGTACAGTCGCCATATCTGAAGTTCCGTCGCCGGTAGCGTTAATGTTAAACATACCGTGAACTGCGGTTTGTGAATCGTAATACCAGGTATCTCCACCTTCCATGTAAAGCTGACCGCCATTGTTCAGGTAATCGACCAAAAGTGTGCTTTCGGCAGTGGATAAAATGTGGTTATTGCTGTAAATACCCAGGCAGACAAATACGGAAGAATAAAGATTCATATCCGCAGGAATGCTGGTAACCAAATCATAGGACACACCCAGGGAAATCATTGCGGTTTCCATGGCAGGAACCGAATTGTTCGAAGGATCCATATTCACAATAAGTACCGGGATTTGACCGATCACTTCATTGTAAGTATCTGCATCGGAATAATTTCCGGCAGTAGCATCAAAGCTGAAATTAACCGTAGTTCCTACAGGAGCCCCGGCATCAACCGTTACACTGAAAATGGCATCAGCAGAATTACCGGGTGCAATTGAACCCGGATTTTGTGTTCCTGAATTGATCGTTACATATGGATTGGCCGTATAGAGATTAGCTAATACGTCTTGTGAATCGCTGTTTCCGTTATTGAATACCTCGATCAAAAGATTAACGGTTTCACCCGGATCGAGTCTGCCATTTCCATTGCCCCCAATTCCGTCAGCTATTGTGAGCTCACCGTTTTCAATGAAAGGTGCATTTACCGTCATTGAGAAATAGGAGGTCCAGGCTTCATCTGCCACACCGGAAATCTGTAATTCAAAAGATACACTGTGCTGATCGGGAATATCATCGGCAACTGTAATACCATAAGCATTATTTACTGAAACCACACTTCCGGCATTGATCACTCCAAAAGTGGCACTATTGTCAGTTATCGAGATGTAAGGATCTGAGCAAACCAGTGTTGCAGAAACGTTATAGGCAGGATCACTTCCTGAATTGATCAGACTGACATTCAACAGGAGATCTTCACCAAAATCTGCAGCACCGTTATTATTCCCGGCCTGATCATTTATTGTGAATGAGTCAAAACCAAGATAAGGTCCGCTGGGTGGAAGAACAGGAACTGCCACTGAATACCTGTAGTAATTTTGCTTTGTTACTGTAACATACACATCATTACCCGGACTTTGCGGGGTAATGGCCATGTTCACAGGTGATCCGGTTCCATCAGCCGTAGCCAGAATTTCGCCATTACAGGTAAGTGCAATAAATGAACCTGCATCAGCAGTTACTGAAAATGATGAAGACCCACCCAAAACTGAAGGTGCGTGATTTACTGTCAGCAATTGCGGGACTTCAGAATAAACAGTCATAAAGGCATCTCCATGGTGATGGAACAACCGATAAGTTACCAGTTTATCTGATGTGTTATAAGGCCATGAAGTTGAATAGAGGAAATATTTTCCGGCAGCATTCCCGAAGGCAGGCAAGACATCTCTTGAAGGAGGTGTTGTTCCGTAGGAAGGCATAAAATCCGGCCACATATTGTCAAAGAGGCCCCAAACATAACAATCGTTCACAAAAGAATAGGAGACTTCTGTGGCGGCAATGAGGCCGAGTGCACCACTGTTTTGACCACCGTAGGTCCAGCGATGGAATTTTTCAGTGAAACATTCCGATGAATTATGGAATGCACCGGTCTGACAATTGATGGAAAATATAAAAGGGAGCTTGTTATTTACATTGGTAAGGGAGCTGATATTTGTAGAAGTAAACGACGGCTCACCCCATCCTGTGTACATACCGTGATCGCGATGCTGCAACATAAATGAACCGCTGTTGATCGCATTGACCACACCCGTTGCAGTTCCTCCTGAAAAACCACCTATCTCCTGCGGGGTTGATGTGATATATCCCAAACCCGATGGCCCGAAATATCCTGTAACTGCTGAGGTATTGGTGGCAGTTGACCACGGATCGCTTGTCGGACTTCCTGAATAAACAGCATTTATCCGTACCGGATTTTTGCCCTGTTCATTTCTCCAGAACCCTCCAACTACTTCAGAACATATCTGGAACCAGCGTTCGGTTTGCCATCCCAGTGCGGTGATCGGATGATCATAGAAGTTCGGATCAGTCACCGGATTTCTTTCATTGTTAAGAAACTTGGTGATCATTACCTGCAACTGGCTTGCATTGTTAGCCGTGATTCTTGCAAAAACAACATCGGGTAAATTATCACCGGTGACATCGGCAAAATAATTGTCAGAAGCATAATCTGGATAACCTGCCGGATGATCATATAAATGGGAGGTGATACCTGTTGTTCCTGTGCTGTAATCACCGAGAAGCAAAACTGCTGCCGGTGGAATGTCCCAGGTATTGTAAGCATTATCGACATAGGTTTTTATCGCAGTTTCCGTGTTTCCACCCAAATCGGTAGTTGTAACAATCCCTGTTTTAATTCCCTGAAGCGTACGCCATCGTTGAATTGTATCGGCCCATGCCAGGAACGTGGGATCATTCAGGGTGATGATCACATATTCGTAATCGGGCGTATCGGAATTGCTTATCTTTTTACTGTAATCGATGTGCGGAATTGCCTGCGGATTGATCACAGCATCATAAACGATCGGATCCCACCAGCGGCTTCGCAAACGATCATCTCCAATCTGGCCATTTCCTCCGATTATGTCAATAGAGAATTCAATGTCTTTATAAATGATCATTTCCTTGGTAACAGGGTTGTACTGAAAAGGGATAACCCCAACCATCACAACATCCACACCCCGGATTTTTGTGGGACTGGAAACAATTACCGGGTTTTCAGGATAAAACTGATCTTTGCTGTATATCTCACTGTCTTTTTTATAAAAAAGTGGTCCGGACTCTGTGTCAAGCGGAATACGCGGAGCAGGTGCGATCTCAACATTTTCAAACTTTTCTTTTCGCATATTAAGAATCGAAACGGAAGCAGTAGCTCCCTGCGGAATCGCAATATACCTGCTGACACCGGGTAAGTCGGGGGCACCTTCGTCATTGGGCAGAAATGTTCCCAATGTTTTAACCGATTTGAGTGTTTCTCCTTTTACATTCACATCCTCAAAATTAAATTGGGTAAGTGAATGATTCAGGATTACTTCATTTCCTTTTTCCTGAACAAGAGAAAGGCCATGCGTTCCCCAGTTATCAGTGTAACTGAAGGATTGAGCAAAAGAAGTTGTGCCAATGAACAATCCGATCATTAGCACCAAAACAATTGAATAAACTTTTGACATGTTTTTTGAAATTTTAGTTTGACCTGAAACATGAATTGATTTCTTGCTTTTAAAAAAGGCGGTTAAATTATAAAGTATCAGGCTTTCAGCCAAAAAACCACGTAATTTATAACCGGTATAAATAAGGGTATTTCAAAGACTTTCATAAACACCAATGATGTGACAATTTCGTTACATTTGTGCCTCAGATAAAATCGCCGGATTTGAATCCACTGAAACAACTTGCCGGACAAACAGCCATCTACGGTTTGGGAACCATCGTTCCCAGGTTGCTTAATTATCTGCTTGTCCCGATGTATACCCGGTTGCTGCTGAAAGAAGAGTATGGAATGGTGACCGAGTTGTATGCCTACATCGCCTTTTTCTTTGTGCTTCTGCTGTACGGAATGGAAACCACATTTTTCAGGTATGCCGAAAAAGAAAAGGATCCCGACAGGGTTTTCAGTACAAGTTTGATCAGTATCTTTTTTACCTCAGTAACTTTTTTCATCGTAGTCTGGATTTTTATTGAGCCGATCTCCGGAATGCTACACTACCAGGGTTACGAAGACCTCATCCTGATGTCAGCCGGGATCGTAAGTATTGATGCTTTCACATCTATTCAATATGCGAGATTAAGGCAACAGAAAAAACCGCTGCGTTTTTCTTTGATCAGAACCATAACAGTTGCTGTTAACGTTGGATTGAATCTATACTTCATCTGGATTTGTAAAGAAATTTATGAGAAAGATCCCAATTCACCATGGTTGATTTTTTACAACCCTGAATACCAGGTGAGGTATGTTTTTCTGATCAATGTGATCGCAAGTTCACTTTCAATCTTTTTGTTATTGCCTCAATTGATAAAGCTTAAGCCTGTCTATGATTTCCAGCTGTTGCGGAAAATGTTAAGTTATGCATTTCCGCTTCTGATTGTGGGTGTTACAGGCATGGTCAATGAAGTGCTCGACAAGATCATATTTAAGTACCTGGCCCCTGTTCCTGCCGGCATTGCTGATAAACATACTTACATCCTGGGCGAATTGGGTGTTTACGGAGCCAATTACAAACTTGCTGTTTTGATGACCCTGTTTATACAGATGTTCCGGTTTGCTGCCGAACCTTTCTTTTTTGCACAGGCAAAAGAGGAAAATGCAAAACAGGTGTATGCCGATGTGATGAAATATTTCGTGATCTTCGGATTGCTGATATTTTTAGGTGTTACTTTGTTTATCGATGTATTTAAATATTTTATCGGACCCGAGCACTGGGAAGGTTTGTATATAGTGCCGATTGTGCTACTGGCCAATCTTTTCCTGGGTATTTTCTTTAATCTTTCGGTGTGGTATAAACTCACCGACCTCACCCGATTCGGGGCAGTGATTGCAGTGATCGGTTCAGTTATTACCATATTTGCAAATCTGATATTGGTGCCGGAAATGAGTTACCTGGGTTCGGCCTGGGGGCATCTGTTTTGCTACCTGGTTATGATGATCATATCTTACTTTTGGGGCAGGAAACACTATCCCATACAATACGACCTGAAAAGGATCGGGATCTATGCTGTTTTGGGTTTTACAATTTTCGGCATAAGCCGGGTTTTCTACCCGGAAACAGAATGGATCCGGATTTCATTCAGTGCAGTTCTGTTTATCGCATTCCTTACTACAGCCTATTTAATGGAAAGGAAAAACCTCTTTCATCAAGCGGGCTAAAAAAAGCCCCCTTGCGGAGGCTTCCATAAAATCAGAATTTTTACTTTTTAAGGATAGCATCCAGCACCTTTTCCTTATCCAGCTTTTTGGTACAGAAAAACCAATCGTAACAATGTACATCTTCATCTTTCTTTTCCATACGTTCTTTGGCCGTTCCGCATGAACCGGCAGGAGGAACAATTACCTCATCTCCCGGTCGCCAATCGGCTGGTGTAGCCACACCAAATTTGTCGGCAGCCTGCAATGCGATCAGCACCCTGTAAATCTCGTCGAAGTTTCTTCCGAGGCTAAGCGGGTAATAAATAATGGTTCTGATCTTTCCGGTAGGATCGATGAAAAATACAGCCCGAACAGCCTTTACATCATCTTCACCGGGTTGGATCATTCCGTAAAGATTGGCAACCTTCATGGTTATGTCTTCAATCAACGGGAATTTTACTTCCACATCTTTCATCCCACGGTATTCGATTTTATCCTTAATGGTTCGTAACCATGCGATATGGCTGTAAAGACCGTCGACAGAAAGCCCAACCAGTTTACAATTGGCTTTTTCGAATTGTTCTTCCATGGTAGCGAAGGTCATAAATTCGGAGGTACAAACCGGTGTAAAATCTGCCGGATGGCTGAATAATATTACCCAATTGCCTTTGTAATCTTCAGGGAAATTGATGGTTCCCTGGGTAGTGACAGCCGTAAATTTTGGTGCGGGATCGCCGATCCTCGGCATGGCAACCACTTGTTCTTGTTTTTCTTCCATTGTTGTAAAATTTTTATGAATAAAATGTTTTAACTGAATTTTCCCCTGATCTGAAGTTTGATGTCCTCAATTTCAAATCCGGGAATGTTCTTTTTTCGAAAATAATCCATTAACATACTGTCGAGGTCTTTGTCGAAATAGTCTTCAATCTGCTCCGATTCATCCGAATAGAGATGGTGATGATTTTCGGTAATGGCATCATACCGAACGAAATCCCTGTCGGTTTTTACTTTTATGATGATCTTTTTTTCCACCAGTATCTCAAGGATTTTGTAGACAGTACCCGTAGCAATATTCGGGTGATGCTCCCTTACAAACGAAATGATGCTTTCGGCTGTGGGATGTTCATCCAGCTTCGAAAAGGCTTCGAGTACTGCCATGCGCTGCGGTGTAACGCGCAATCCATTTACCACCAGCTTTTCTTTCCATTCTGAAAGTGACATATATAAATTATTTAATAAGAATTATTCTCTTAAAAGAGCTTGCAAATATATATAGAAATTAAATGTTTAATGCTAATTTTTGAGAATTTAACATATCGCTTCGAAAATCGATGAAGTTATTATGCTAATCCGCTATGATACCACTCAACAAAATTTCTCGCTGATACCACTGATTTTCGCAGAAAGGCAGTATATATATCAGCGCTTTCTGCGAAATCTGCAAGAAAAATATCTTGAAAGGTTTTATCTGGTAGATAAGCGGATAATCAAAAAGATTTTTTATAGGAACTTAGCA